>NZ_ATLN01000092.1:0-180332 GCF_000416195.1 Pseudomonas sp. CFII68 | reverse complement strand
AAAAGTGAGCCGCTGTAAAAGCGGAACCGTCAGTGGCCGTTACCACAGCAACGGATATGCACACCCCCCTGAAATCAAGCGTCCCAAGGGACTACTGCGTCAACGTCAATGGCATAACGCTCAATAGCCTCGGCACAGACACTGGCGTCTACACGCCCCTCACGCACCAGGGCAGTCAGCGCACTCAAGACAATCTGGTGGCGGTCCACTTCGAAGAACCTGCGCAACTGGTCGCGGGTATCACTACGGCCAAACCCGTCGGTCCCGAGTACCGTGTAGCGGGCATCGAGATAACTGGCGATCAACTGCGGCAAGGCGCGAACGTAGTCCGTGCAGGCAATGATCGGCACCGAGTCGTTGAGCGACGCCTGGACATGACTACGGCGCGAAGGCTGTCCAGGATGCAGTCGATTCCAACGTTCCACTTCACGGGCATCACGTGCCAACTCGGTGAAGCTGGTAACGCTCCAGACCTGACTGTCGATACCCCAATCGCTCTCCAGCAACTCGGCGGCGGCAATCACTTCGCGCAGGATGGCGCCGGAACCCAACAACTGGACACTTCCACGCGCACCCTCGACTTCATGCCGGGCGAACCGATACATGCCCTTGATAATCGCCTGTTCGACGCCTTCAGGAAGGTTGGGCTGCGGGTAGTTCTCGTTCATCAAGGTGACGTAATAAAACTCGTCCACCTGACGCTCCAGCATCTGACGCATGCCGTGATCCAGGATCACCGCGAACTCGCCGGCAAATGCCGGATCGTAGGCACGGCAGTTGGGGACCATCGCCGCCATCAGATGACTGTTGCCGTCCTGGTGCTGCAGACCTTCGCCCCCCAATGTCGTGCGGCCTGCGGTGGCCCCGAGCAAAAAACCGCGGGCCCGTTGATCCGCCGCCGCCCAGATCAGGTCGCCGATGCGCTGGAAGCCGAACATCGAGTAGTAGATGTAGAACGGCAGCATCGGCAAGCCATGCACCGAATAGCTGGTCGCCGCTGCAACCCAGGAACTGATCGCCCCCGCCTCGCTGATGCCCTCTTCGAGAATCTGGCCGTCCAGCGCTTCTCGATAGCTCAGGATCGAACCGATGTCTTCCGGCTCATATCGCTGCCCCACGCTGGAATAAATACCGATCTGCTTGAACAGGCTGGCCATGCCGAACGTACGCGCTTCATCCGCCACGATCGGCACGATGCGCGGGCCCAGTTGTTTGTCCCGCAGCAGACCACTGAGCATTCGAACGAACGCCATGGTGGTGGACATTTCCTTGCCTTGGGCAGCAATGGCAAACGCGCCATAGCTGCTGACGTCAGGCACCGCCAATGATTCGGCAGTCGAAGGACGCGATGGCATGTAGCCGCCCAATGCACGGCGACGCTCATGCAGATAGCGCATTTCAGCACTGTCTTCAGCGGGCTTGAAGAAGCTCAACGAGGCGGCCTGTTCATCAGTCAACGGCAGGTTGAAACGATTGCGGAACGCGATCAGCGCCTCCCTGTCGAGCTTCTTCTGCTGGTGCACGGTCATCTTGCCCTGCCCGGCATCGCCCATGCCGAAGCCCTTCTTGGTCTGCGCCAGAATCACGGTGGGTTTCTTGCCTTCGAGCAGCGCGCTTTGATAGGCGGCGAAGATCTTCACCATGTCGTGACCGCCACGTTTCAGACGGTCGATCTGTTCATCGCTCAGGCCTTGTACCAACTGCGCCAATGCCTCGTTCTGACCAAAGAAATGATCACGGTTAAAGCGCCCGTCTTTTGCCGCGAACGTCTGGAACTGGCCATCGACGGTGCTGGACAGCGCCTTGACCAGCGCGCCATCTGTATCACGCGCAAACAAACTGTCCCAGTCGGAACCCCAGACCAGTTTGATGACGTTCCAGCCTGCCCCACCAAACAACGCCTCCAGCTCGTCGATGATGCGACCATTGCCACGAACCGGCCCGTCCAACCGTTGCAGGTTGCAATTGACCACCCAGACCAGATTATCCAGCCCTTCCCGCGCGGCCAGCGTCAGTGCCGACATGCTTTCCGGCTCATCCATTTCCCCATCGCCAAACACACCCCAGACGGTTCGCCCGGAGGTGTCTTGCAGGTCTCGATGCTCCAGGTAACGCATGAAGCGCGCCTGGTAGATCGAGCTGATCGGACCGATGCCCATGGAACCGGTCGGAAACTGCCAGAAGTCCGGCATCAACCAAGGATGCGGGTAACTCGACAGCCCCCGGACACCCTTGGCGCGCGCGCTGATCTCTTGCCGATAATGCAGCAGATCCTGTTCTTCCAGGCGTCCCTCGAGGAACGCCCGGGCATAGACCCCTGGCGCCGAGTGCGGCTGATAGAACACCAGATCGCCACCGCTCCTTTCGGTTCGCGCTTTGAAAAAATGGTTGAAGCCCACTTCGAACAAATCCGCCGCGCTGGCATAACTGGCGATATGGCCGCCCAATTCGCCATAGGCGTAGTTGGCCCTGGCAACCATGGCCAACGCATTCCAGCGCATGATCGAGGCCAGCCGTTCTTCGATGGCCAGGTCCCCTGGAAATACCGGCTGGCACTCAACACTGATGGTATTGATGTAAGGCGTGCCATGGCTGGGCCGCCAACCGATGTCCGAGGCGCTTGCCACAGCCACCAGCATGTCGAGAATCTGTTTGGCCTGTGCCGTGCCGCTATGGGCGATAACCGACAGCAAGGCGTCCCGCCATTCAGCAACTTCTTGAGCATCTTCAGTGGTCTGGCCCGGCCATTGGGCATGAATATCGAACAGGTTCATGGGCATCTCCTGCAAATGTCGGGCAACGCTTCAAGGTGGCGCGAATAGCTCAATCGGGCGAGTTTTTTGACTTGCTCTACCGCGTCAATGACGGAGCGCTCGGCCCAGCTGTCTTGCCCTATCTGGTAGATGCACGGGTTGCCAATGGAAAGATTGTTCAATAGATACTCTTCAAGTTCACCGCAAACGAGAAAGCTGTAATCACACCCCGCTACGTGTACTTCAACGCACCTGCCAGCCCCTGTATCCGAAGGCTCAACCTGCACAAGCGCGATATTGTCAAAACAGCTGAACCCATGATGCATCAGGTCAATATGATCACTGTCAATTGCGGACACGATGACAACGATGCGGGTACAGCTCGAAGGTTCACGCATCCACTTCATGGTTTTAGAACGACAGTCGGCAGATCGGCTCATGAGTGCGGCCTTTCCATTGGGGTCATCAATTCAGGCGTGTGTGGCGATGACTTTCGCTAGATGAAACAACGCTCTTGCAAGCCGCTTTTCACCAGTGTCCGGGTCACCGATAAAATCTCTTCCACCTGTTTATCGATCGCTGCGTGGGAGGCTACGTCTTCCAGTTTGAGGACACGCAGTGGGTGACCGCAGACTGATCCCAGCCAGGTGAGACGGGGTATCGGGCTGACTTCGACATCCAGTAAAAAGCAGCCTTTGGATACGCCGCGCAGCAGTTGGCTGGCCCGGCAGGTGACCGCCGGCGCTGCATCTATCGGGTTGGACCCAAACTGCAACCAGTCGAGCATAAACGCCCTGGATTGCTGGACCACCAGGTAAGCAACCTGGTCCCAGTCGTCGATCTCCATGTGCAACTTGTCAATCAGGTACTTGGGCAACGCGGCGCTGGTCACGATGACGACCCCGGTATCCGCCAGCGGTTCTTTCACCCAGATTGCAGACTGCGATATCGCATGCATGGTGGTACTCCCAGCGTGATTCCTGAGCCTGGCTGACACAATCCCCTGTGGGAGCGAGCTTGCTCGCGATTGCGTTGGTTCAGTGCCTACGGAGGTAACTGACAAATCGCTATCGCGAGCAAGCTCGCTCCCACAGGCAACTCCAAGCAGTTCTACGCTCAGCCGTTACGAAACAGGAAGCTGTAGGCGTTCAGCGCCGGCGCCCCGCCCAAGTGTGCGTAAAGCACTTTGGAACCTTCGGGGAATTCGCCACGACGGACCATTTCAATCATGCCGTGCATCGATTTACCTTCGTACACCGGGTCTGTCAGCACACCTTCAAGGCTGCCGCACAGTCGGATGGCTTCCAATGTACCTTCGTTGGGCAAGCCATATTCCGGGTAGGCGAAACGCGTATCGAGCACCACGTCCTCTTCGGTAATCTCGCGTCCCAGCTCCACCAGCTCAGCCGTGTGTCGGGCGATGCGCAGGATCTGTGCCTTGGTCTGTTCCGGCTTGGCCGAAGCGTCGATACCAATCACATTCTTCGAACGACCGTCAGCCGCGAAACCGACAACCATGCCCGCCTGCGTACTGCCGGTCACCGAGCAGACCACGATGTAGTCAAACTTGAAGCCCAGTTCTTTTTCCTGCTGCCGCACTTCTTCGGCAAAGCCGACGAAACCGAGGCCGCCGTAGGGGTGTTCGGAACAACCCGCCGGAATCGGAAACGGTTTGCCACCCTGCTCCACGACATCGCTCATGGCCTTTTCCCAACTTGGCCGAATGCCAATATCGAAGCCTGCTGCGTCAAGCCGCACGTCAGCGCCCATGATCCGCGACATCTCGATATTGCCGACGCGGTCATACACCGCGTCGGAATAGTTCACCCAGTTTTCCTGCACCAACACGCACTTCATGCCCAGGTGGGCAGCGACGGCAGCGACCTGGCGGGTCTGGTTCGACTGGATGCCGCCGATGGAGACCAGCGTATCGCAGCCTTGCTCGATCGCTTCAGGAATAAGGTATTCGAGCTTGCGCGTCTTGTTCCCACCAAAGGCCAGGCCACTGTTGCAGTCTTCACGTTTGGCATACAGCTCGACCTTGCCGCCCAGATGTTGACTGAGGCGCTTCAAGGGCGTGATGGGCGAAGGACCGAAGGTCAATGGATAACGTTCAAAACGATTCAGGTTCATGACTCTGCTCCTTGATATGGGATATCCAAGCGCCAGACCGAAAGGGAAAAGGCCGCATTCCAGGCTCTTTCCAGAGGGGCTTCGATGAGTTCAATATTAAGAAGAATCCAAAAAATATGTGTTGCAAGTTTCCGCCACTTGGAAAAACATAATTTCCATTAAGTAACACCAAACATACTTTTAATGCGTGGAATTCAACATGAGAGCAACAAACACTCACAAGAAGCCGGGCACTACGGCCCCAGTGCCGCAGCCACTGGATCGAACCGACCGCGCGATTCTCAAGGCCCTGCAACGGGATGCCTCCATCTCCAACGTGGCGCTTGCAGAGAAGGTGAAGTTGAGTGCCCCGGCCTGCCTCAGGCGCGTGGAACGACTCAAGCAGGTCGGCCTGATCAAGAACATCGTCGCCCTGTTGGACAATGAAGCGCTGGATGCGGGGATGGTGGTCTTGATCGGCGTGGTGCTGGACCGCTCCACACCGGAATCCTTCGCCGCATTCGAGGCGGCCGCACAAAAAGTGTCCGGCTGCATGGAGTGCCATGTGGTGACGGGGGAGTTCGACTACTTCATGTTGCTGCGCACCAAGGACAGCAACAGTTTCAACCGGCTCCACGCCGAGCAATTGCTTTACCTGCCCGGGGTTCGCCAGATTCGCTCGTTCATGGGCTTGCGCCAGGTCTTGTCGACAACCCACATCCCCCTTTGAGGCTCCCGTCAGATCGAGCAGGCATCGGGGGCATGCGCAGAAAAACTGACACGACTGAATGCGTTGGCAATCCAGCTGCTAAGCTCAATTTCGCTCCAGACCACAACCAATAACAATGTTCAAAGAAAGGTAAGGCAGCATGACCACGGCACAGTCTCCGGCAACGTCCGCGAAATGGCGTTTCAAGTTAGGCATCGCCATTCTTTGTCTAATGCTCACGTTGTGGTTGTTGGTGCCACTGGCAGCGGCCGCGGATGTGCCCCGCTCCACCATCGCCGCGATCACCGGCGCCCTGTTCATCATCAACAAGGTGTTGTTGCTGCTGGTGATCGCCGTGATGGGCAAGGCGGGTTTCCAAGAGCTCAAGCAGCATGTATTCAGCTATGTGTCGGGCCTTGTGCCCAGCGCTGAGCAGGAGGTAAGCGTCACCCGCCACCGTATTGGCCTGGTGATGTTCTGCTTGCCGTTGGTGTGTTCCTTTCTCGAACCCTATGTCGACACCCTCGCGCCCGGTCTGCGCCCCAATAGCTGGGCATTGCAACTGCTGGGCGATGCCCTGTTGGTTGGCAGCTTCTTTGTACTGGGTGGCAATTTCTGGGAGAAATTGCGCGCGCTGTTTATCCGAACCGCACGGGTCACTGCCTCCGACCCGGTCTGAGCCAACGCCCGGATCGCCTCCCCCCGGCGCGCTGTCGGTTGTTCTTGAAGCGCCATGACTTACAGGTGCCGATATGCCCGAAACACAGAACGCTCCCGTTTCCGTCGAGCCTGAGCGCCAAGCCGAACCGCCTCCTGAAAAGCCTGCGCCAGCCAATCCGCTGCGGCGCATTGCACTAGGTGTGGCGGTGTTGATCGCCGTGCTGTTTACCCTCTCCATTTTTATGGAACGACGCACGCCCTCGACGTCGCAAGCCGTGGTGCAAGCCTATGTCGTGCAAATGGCTGCCGAGGTAGGTGGTCGTGTGACAGAAATTGCGGTGCTCGACAATGCCCGGGTGAAGACTGGCCAGGTGCTGTTTCGTATCGACCCGCAACCCTACAAGCTTGTCGTCAGCGAGGCTGAAGCGCGGCTGGAAGAAACCGGCCAGGCGTTGGGTGCCAGCACCGCCTCGGTGGATGCCGCCCAGGCACAGCTGGTGTCGGCGCGCGCGCAGCGTGACAACATACGCGAGCAAGCCCGGCGGGTGAACCAATTGGTCGAGCGTGGTGTGTTCGCCCCGGCGCGCCAGGATGAAGCCAAGGCCTCGCTGAGCTCCGCCGAGGCGGCCGTGAGCAAAGCCCAAGCCGACCTGGAGCGGGCGCGTCAGCAATTAGGGCCCAAAGGCAACGACAACCCGCAATTCAAGCAAGCCCTGGCCGCACTGGAAAAAGCCCGGCTCGACCTGGTGCGTACCGAAGTCATTGCACCCGCCGATGGCGTGATTACCCATCTCCAGCTCGCCGTGGGTCAGGTCGTCAGCGCTGGCCAACCGGCACTGACCTTCATCGACAGAGGCACCGTATGGGTGTCTGCCGCCTTCAAGGAAAACAGCCTGGAGCATGTGCAGGCTGACGACCCGGCGGAACTGGTGTTCGATGTATTGCCAGGCCGCGTGTTCAAGGGCCGCGTTGAAAGCGTCGGCTGGGGTGTCGCGCAACAGGATAGCAGCAACTCCGCCCTGCCCTCGGTGCGCAACGAGAGTGGTTGGGTGCGCGACCCGCAGCGCTTTCCGGTGCGCCTGCTCGTGGAGGAACCGCACCCGATCGGCCCGCGCTACGGCTCGCAAGTGACCGTGGTGATCTACACCGATGACAACCGCATGACTAACGCGCTAGGGGCATTTATGACACGCCTGGGCGCCTGGCTGAATTATGTCAATTGATGGGCAAGCTGCGCTGGAGTTGCTGCGGATAAAACGCCAGGGATTGCGCGTCGCCCTGGCAGCGACCGTGGGCTTGTGCACGGGTCTGGTCCTGGGCGACATCCTGCCTTTTCTCGCGCCCTTGTTCGCCATCCAGTTCCTCTTGGCCAGCCGCCGCGCACCAGCGTTGTCTCAGGGATTGATAACGTTGCTGGTGAGTCTGCTGACCGGCGCACTGCTGGTGTGTATGACCAGCATGCTCGGTGAGCGGCCGTGGGTGCTCCTGCCGGTGCTGTGGCTGTTTTATTTCGCCTGTTTTACCGCGCAAGGCCAACAACAGGGCGGCGCGGGGCCGGCGCTGATGCTGGTCATTGCCATTGTGGTACCGATGCTCGATATCGTGCAGCGCGATCTGGGTGAGTCCATCGTGCTAGTGCTGGTCAAGGCGGTCAGCCTGGGATTGCTGCTGACTTGGGGCGCCCATGCGCTGCTGCCCGACCCTGCTGGTGAATACACCGACCAGCAAATCGCACAGCCGCGCGAGCTGACGCTGGTGATTCACCAGGCCATGGCCAGCGCGGCGATTCTGCTGGCCATGGTTGCCCTGTGCCTGAGCGCCCCGCGGCTGGCCACGGCGATGGTCGTCCCCATCACCGTGGCCTCGTTGCTTAGCCAGTTTTCGCTGGGCATGAGCAGCCGCACCGCCCTTGGCCTGGTGATGGTCAACCTGCTGGGCGGGGTGGTGGCTTCCCTGGCCTTTACGCTGTTCGAACTGCGGCCGACCCTGTGGCTGGTGGCGCTGATCCTGCTGCTGGTAAGCCTGCTGTTTGCCGGAAAAGCCGCCATCGGCAACACCGCTGGCAAAGTATTCGGCGGTGGGCTCATGACCTTCCTTATTCTGTTCGGGCTCGGTGTATCACCGTTGCCGACAGAAACGCCCCAGCTGTTTTCCACCCGTATCGCCTACGTGCTGTTTGCGGTTGTCTATGCCGTTGGCCTGGCCGCGCTGTTGTGGCCAAGGGCGGGCGTCATGCCGGCCGAGGCGGCCGACGCCCATCGCAGCCTATCGTCCGTCGACCAGTAGCATCCGCGGTTCGGTGTTCACCGCTTACTCGGCGGCGCCTCAAGGGGAATATCGAGGACAAAGGTTGCGCCCTGTCCTGCCCCGTCACTGCGCACGCTCAAGCTGCCACCCATTTCCTGTGCGGCCAGCGCGCAACTGTGCAGGCCAAAACCGTGACCGTCTTTGCGCGTCGTGAAACCATGGGAAAAGATCCGCGCCAGGTGCTCAGGCGCAATCCCATTACCGTTGTCGGCCACCGTGATACGCAATACTGCCCCGTCAGCGAGGGACGCGCTGAACGTGACGCATCGGCTGCGATCGATCACGCCGTCCAACGCCTGCTTGGCATTGTTGATCAGGTTCACCAGGATCAGCAGCATCCGGTGCCGGTCCAGGGGCAGCAGGGGCAAGTCGGCAATGTCCTTGACCACCGTCACCTCCTCGCGCGCCAGTAATCCAGCACTCATGCGCAAGGCATCGTCGATCAACTCTGCGACCGGCACTGTCTCAACAATACTGACGGCGACGGCATAGGACTGCTGGGCAGCGACAATGGTCTTGATGTGGTCAATGCCCTTGGTGAGTTGTTCGAGTTCTTCGATGATGCCCTGCTGCTCTTGCGCCACCACTTTCGCCAGCTTGAGCAGGTAATCAGGCAGCATCTTTCCCTTGTGGTCTTTGGTGAGAAAATCGCTCAGGTCATGGACGTGTTCGTTCATCATTTGCGCCACCTTGCCCAGCCCCTGGGCTTTGGAAGTGCGCATCTGGCTGCTGACCAGTTCTGCCGATACGTTCACGCTGTTGAGGACGTTGCCGACGTTGTGCAGCACAGTCGTGGCGATTTCGGCCATGCCCGCCTGACGGGATTTTGCATTCAGTTCGGTTTGCACCTGGCTCATGCGCAGCGCCGCGCGTACGCGAGCCTTGAGCTCCAGCGGCGAGAAGGGTTTGGCGATATAGTCATCGGCGCCACTCTCCAGCCCGGAGACGCAGGCCTCGCTACCGCCGCGGGCGGTCACCAGGATCACGGGCAAATGGGCAAAACCGGCGCTGGCCTTGATTCTGGCTGTCAGGCCGAAGCCGTCGAGCTTCGGCATCATCACATCCGAGACGACGACATCGATGGGCTGACGCTGCAGGAGTGCCCAGGCCTGCTCCCCATCCGTTGCGGTGGCGACGCTGTAGTCGTCGCGCAACAGCTCGCGGAGATAGCCAAGCATTTCCGGGCTGTCGTCGACCACGAGCACGTTGGATCGCAAAGCGTGTTCCGAGTGCTGCGCCTCCGCGTCGTCCATCGGCGCCCGGTCATTGCGACTGCCAAGGCGACCGTCGTCGAAACGCAGGTGGCGCTGCTCGGTTGTGCTTGCTGTGCTCGGTGACGATCGCTCGTGCATATTGCTGGTTTCGGGCGGTACGGTGTTTTGCTCAGCCCCCAGCGGAAGTCGAACAAAGAAGCACGAGCCCTGTCCGGGCTCGCTGTTGACGCCGACTTCGCCGCCCATCAGTTTGACCAGATCCTTGACCAGGGCGAGACCGATGCCGGTGCCGCTGTAATGGCGCGTGGCGGAATTGTCGATCTGGGAAAAACGCTGGAACAGCAACGGCAGTTTGTCAGGCGCAATGCCAATCCCCGAGTCTTGCACCGCGAGCTCGAATCGCTCGCCATCAATCGCAGTCACTGCCAGGTGCACGGTGCCGCCAGCGGGCGTGAACTTGATGGCATTGCTCACCAGGTTGAGGAGAATCTTCTCGAAGTGTCGAGGGTCCAGGAACACCGTGCCAAGCGTGGGATCGATGCTGCAGGTCAAGGTGCAGCCTTTGCCCTCGGCCACCATGGCGGCATCTTCGGCCAGCACACCCACCGTCTTGTTCAAGTCAACGGGCATCGGACACAACTCGAACTTGCCCGCTTCGGCCTTGGAGAAATCGAGGATGTCGTTCACCCGGTTCATCAGGCGCAGCGCGTTGCGTTGAGCACGCTCGACTTGCACATGCCAGTCCGCCGGCGGGGTGGTCGCCGCCGAGAGTTGCTCCAGGGGAGCGAGAATGAGGGTCAGGGGGGTGCGCAGTTCGTGGCTGACCGTGGCCACGAAATCGCTCTTTGCCTGGTTGGCCGTCTCGGCCTGGTTGCGCGCCTGAATGAGTTCGATGGCCTGCGCCTCCAGCACCTCGGTCTGGTGGTGCAGCGTGTCGGTCCGCTCGGCGACCATTCTCTCCAAAGAGGCCTGGACTTGCTGTCGTTCGGCTTCGGCCTCGGCCTCCAGCACCCGGATGCGCAGGGCATTCTCCTGGAACACCCGCACAGCGCGGGTCATGATTCCAATCTCATCGCCGCGTTCGGCGCTGGCGATCTCGGCGTTCAGGTCGCCGGCCGCAAGCCGGCGCATGACCGAGGCCAGGGCCACGATGGGCTGGGCGATGAATCGCGACGTGCTCCAGGCGATGGCGCCGGCCAGCAGGATGGCGACAGTACCGGCAACGATCGTCGCAAGCATGCCGCGATCATTGTGGATCAAGGCATCGGAGCGCGCCTGGCCAGCGAAGCGCGCCACCAACAGGCCGGCGCTTCGTGCCTCGTTGCGAACCTGGTCGCGCGCGCCGCTCAAGGCGTTGCTCGCCTGATGGAACCTGGCGAATGCCGCCCGGTAGCCGGCAATCTGATCGGTGACAGTCAGGGGGGTAGCCTTGGCTTGCAGCCCCACGGACGAAGGGAGAACGCGAGAGAGACGGGTAAGCTCGTCCAGGATGCCGCCGACCGAGCCGGCGACCTCGGCCGACGGTGACAGGCGAAACGACAGGGTCTGCGCCTCCAGGGTGGCAACACGCTCGGCAAAACGCTTGGACAACGCGGCGGCATTGTTCAGCAAACCGGTTGCAGCCTGAATGTCGCTTGCGTCATGGACAACCTGCCCCTCCACTTCAGCCAACATTGCCTCGAGGCGCTCGACCACATCCCCGACGGCGGCGAGCTGCCGCAAAGCCTCGTCTCCCCGGAGCTTGGGCGCCTCGCCAAGGTGCTCGACCGCCAGGCTGACCGCAGCGACCGCCGTCGCCAACTGGTCCACGTTCTCTCGCTCCTGCGGCGCCGTCATCAACTCGCGCAATTGCTCGACCACCGGCGCGAGTGCCGCGCTGGCGTTCCGCGCCGCGGTGGCGGCCGCCCCATTACCGGTCACCAGCATCTTGGCCACATTGGCGATGATGATCCGTTCGCCGTTGCGCAGGATATCCAGAATGCGATGAGCACTTTCGATGTTGCTCACCCGCGCCTCGTGCTCAGCGGCGCGGGCATCAACCCCCTTCAGCCCATCGGCGATGCCCTGTTCGACGAGGATCGTCGCCTCTCGCATCCGCCCGTAATGGGCTGTCATGTTCTCCGTTTCGCCATCCATGGTCAGGGTCGCCGCTCGCAAGGTGGCGATTGCCGCGGCGAGCCTTTGCAGACTGCCCTTGAGCGATTGCGCCTCTGCCACCGGAATGGCAGTGAGGCCGGCGATAGCCGTCGCCACCATGCCTTCGGCCTGGGACAGGCTTTCCTGGTCGCGGGTGGCGATGAAGTTTTCCACCCGCCCGGTGGCGCCGTTGACCGAGGCCAGAATTTCCGCAGAATGACTGGCGGAATCCACCGCACGCACCATGCCGCGCAGGCCATAGAGGTTCACCAGCGATACCACCAGCATCAGGAACACCAGCGCGGCGACCGCCAGGCCAATCCTGACGGCAATGGGCCTGTCCGTGGAGGATTTGAATGTCAACATGGCGCCTCGCCCCCTCGCTCCACGCCTGCCACTACTGCTTCGTCACCTCCGGCAAAGGCGTCGGCGCCGCCGTATTGCTGATGGCCGCGTCGATCATCGCCGCAACGGAAGCCTGGCTGTAGAGAGGATTGGCAGCGCCGCCCACCGGCATCGTGGCGAGCCAGGTGTCCAGGTCTTTCGCATCGATGCGTACCAGCGGTACCTCGACGAACTTCGGCACCTGCTTGCCCGCCAGAATCTGCTGGGCCACCCAGAAACCCACCTGGGAGACGCTCGGAGAAGCGGAGACCGAGACGGTCTCGTAGCCATTGGCATCGCGCTCCTGTTTCCACAGGGCGAGTTCATCCTGACGGTTCCCCATCACGATGATCGGCAAAGGGCGTCCCGCCGCCTTGAAGGCCATGGCCGCGCCATAACCATCGCCGCCCTGAGTCGCAACGGCATCAATGCTGGGCAGCGACGGCAGCGCCAGCGCCACCTCCTTGCGTGCGACAGAAGCCGTCCAGTGCCCGTACACGGTCTTGGCGAACTTCAGGCCCGGATAGTCGCTGGCGGCCTTGCGAATGCCGTCGCTGATGTTCTTATCGGTGGCATCACCGGCAATGCCGCGGATCTCCAGCAGCGTTCCGTTCCCCTTGAGGCGCCCGGCGATATAGTCTATTTCCACGCGGCCCATGGCGGCCCAGTTGTAGTCGACGGTATAGGCGCAGGGTTCGGTGACCAGGCTGGCCATGACGACCACCACGATGCCGGCGTTGCAAGCATCGCGGATCACCCCGTTGAGGGCCGTGTCGGACGCGGCCAGGATGACGATGGCGTTGGCCCCCTTGACGATCATGTCCTGGATATGGGCCGCTTGTTCCGATGCCGAGTTATTAGCGCTGACCACCGGCGCCTCGCGGATCAAGCCATCCTTTTGCGCCTGGACCGCAATCTCCTGCCAGTTGCGCACCATCACCTTGCGAAAATCGCTGCCAGCGTAGGAGTTGCTGAAGGCAATGCTATAGCTTGCGGTAGGGCCGCCGGCGATGCCGCCGTCGGCAGCGTGGGCTGGATTGACAGCAACCAGCGCCAGCCCGGTCACGCAGCCGGCCAAGCGCCAGAAGATTTTGTGGGCGATCGAAATACACCGATGGACACGCGTTACCAGACTGCGCATTCGACCATTCAGAGAATAGAACCGGGCATGAAGAATCAGACACATACAGACTCCTTTCCTTGGTGGGCGACAAGTGAAACCAGTACATTGCCTGCAGTGGCAATGAGCATAGTCTCAACGTGCCCGCTTCGCGCGGCCATGGAAGGATTTCAGCCAACTGAGCGATACACAAGGTCACATCGGCTACGGCTATGAAAGGGTCAACCGCAGAATCGCAGGCATCGTAGTCAGTATCAAGATGATGGACATGGACACGTTGAAGGCTAACGAATAGCTGGGGCGCGTTAGCACCTGACGTAATGCAGCCCCACCCACTGCCCAGACTCCCACGCATAGCATCGACAGAGCCGCCAATAGAGCAGCTGCTATACATAGGTTCAGGACATGGTTTTCGACGGGTATATAGGTTGCAGATGCGCTAATTGAAAGCGCCCACGCTTTCGGATTTATCCACTGAAATGCCGCACCCGCTAATAGCCCCATTGGAGGCCGGCTGTCTTGACCGATTTCCAGCGGGCCGCTGGTTGCAATTTTCCAGGCCAGCCAAAGGATATAGCCTGCGCCGACAACGCCTAGCGCTGTATGAAAACCTGGCGCCGCGTCAAATAGGGCACCTAGCCCCAGCCCAAGCAGCACGAACTGCAAGCTGACTCCAAGGGCGATACCACTGACCAAGGGCATCGTTCGCATCACGCCCACCTTCGCACCTGAGACCAACACCATGGCGTTATTAGGGCCCGGTGTACCGGTCATCACGATGGCGAAAATCATGAATGGAATGAGGAGCGTGGGATCGGTCATGACAAGGATAAGCCTGGTTGAGAAGTGCGGAAATTTTATAGCGCAGTACACGCACAGTGGTTGCATAATCACGAATAAATCCAGGACAAACACAACTAATGAGCGAACTTGATCAAATTGACAGGAGAATATTGCGTGAGCTTTCGCGGGACGCCCGCCAGACCAATTTGAAGCTGGCCGAACGAGTCGGGCTGTCTGCCTCCGCCTGCCTGAGAAGGGTTCAAGAGTTAGAGCGATCTGGGGTCATCACAGGCTATAGGGCAGTCATCGATAGGTCTCGCCTGGGAGCAGGGTTTGTGGCCTACGTGACCGTAGGACTCTCCAACCACACGAAGGACACGCTTCGGGCTTTTGAAAAAGCGATCTGCGCCTGTCCGGATGTGGTTGAGTTTCACACTGTCACCGGGACGTTTGAGTATCTTCTGCGTGTCGAGCTGGCGGACATGAAGGCTTACAAGACATTCCACAGTGAGGTCTTGGGTACGCAGCCGCATGTTTCTTCGATTACGAGCTACATCGTAATGGACACGCCAAAGAACGACCGTGCCTAAGCTTGGAGAACCGCGGGCGGCCATACATGGAGCTTCGGCTCAAGCCGGATTGGAAACAGCCAGTTTGAGCCCAAACGCGACAAAAACACCGCCCGTGAGTCGGTCAAGTGCCTTCAGGGCCGCCGGACGCTTCAGGAAATTGCTCAGCGGCACCGTCGCCGCTACCAGAATGCCGAACCAGGCCAGCGTCAACAGCACGTGTAACGCCGCAAGGAAGAAGGAGTAACTGACCACGCTCGCGCCACTCGGGACAAACTGGGGGAGGAACGTGATGTAGAAGACACCAATCTTGGGGTTCAGCAGGTTCGTTAATAATCCGCGAATAAAGGCGTCACGCGAAGAGCCAGCCATGTTCTCGATCCCCTGCCCTTGCAGCGTTGTCCTGGGTCGCAGCAGCAGTTTTACACCCAGCCAGACGAGATAAGCGGCACCCACAATTTTCAGCGCAAGATAAGCCCACTCCGAAGCTTGCAACAAGGCACCAAGCCCCAGTGACACCGCGGCTCCCCACACCAGGCACCCAAGCACAATACCGATAGAGGCCATCGCCGCCGAACGTCGTCCCCCGGTCGCTGTAGCGCGAAGCACCATGGCTGTGTCCACGCCGGGGGTAACCGTGAGCACTGACGCAGCAGCGATGAAGGCAAGCAGCAGGGATAAGTCGCTCATTTGGATCTCCATGGCAGTCGGCAGCTGTACGGCTATCCACTCTAACTAGCTACTTCGGAACATGCTTGCAAAGTGATCCCGGTTTTCAGCGCCCTGTTTAAATTCAATGGCCTACGGCGGGCGGTGATGCCAACCTGCCTGTACATTTTTTGAGCGCTCGTTAAAACGCCCTGCCTACCTGGCATCGGCGTGGTTATCCACAGACATACTCACGGATTTCTTGGATAACTGGATGGGGTCGTGAAGCACTCCTGCCGTAGCGAACCTATGGATTCGATGCCCTGTATTTCGCGAGATGTAACCCCACCTTTAATGCCCCTATATTTTCAACGGATCAAATCCGGTGTATGACAACATCCAGTCCTTCCGTCTGGTCGGGTGCACGAAAGTAGCTCGTGATCAGGTCGAATTCAGCATCAGTGGCTGCGAAGTCATGCTCGGCACGCGCATTCCTGTGGTGCAGCCTTTGACGGCAGATGTCATCTTCCACTTCGATGTAGTGAACACGATGAGGGACTTTCGCAGCGTCAGCCAAGCTGCGTAGCCAGTGACGATCTGCTGGGGTGTTGGCAGGAAAATCGAGAACCACGGAAGTCCCCGTCGAGAGCATGTCGATGACCAGCGGCCCCAGAACATCCCGGATCCGATGCGCATGCAGGATGTAGTCCGCTACCGATTTGATCTGATCAGGGTAGAGCCTTGAAAGCCAGTGATCTTCGCTCAACAAAATGGCTGAATGCTCAGCCTTTAACGATCGGGCCAGCGTGGATTTTCCCGAAGCAATTTTACCGCACAAGAGGTGGAGTACAGGCGTGGGCATGGGACGTGTCCTTATGTCGAGGTCCGATAATGGCCCATCGAGTATTTTGGACGCAATGTGGTGAATGGCGAATGAGCAACGGACTGGCAGTGTTCACACCCATCAGGAAACATGATGAAGGGCTTGGAGGGTCAGTGCCATGTCAATCTTCAGCACCTGCGGCTGGAACATGGCCAGCAGGTTGAGGCCCGAATAGCCCGCGCCAAAATCGTCGACAGCGGTAATGAAACCCTGGCGCTCGTACTCCACGAAAATCGATTTGAGGTGCTCAGGGTCTACCACCTTCTCGCCTCGATGCTTTCGACATGCCCCGACACAGGCTGATCAAAGCCCATCAGCATGATCCGCGCCGGCTTGCCGACGTGGATCTGCCGGATCTTCGTCTCCCTCAAAATAACCTGTGATCCAGAAGCTCGCCGCGTCGAGGACAGCAACCGTTGTCGAACCGGCCGTCGCATACAACGATCGTCGCCAGCCACATACTTTTCAATGACGTTCTCTCGACGATGAAGGCTGCTACACGATATCGCCATCATCCTGAGCAGGCGGACGCGCGGGTGCTGAGGACGAGGTTTGGACCTGCGTAGCTGCGAGCGGTTGCATGGGCACGCTCTGACCATGAACGGCTTGGCTTTGAGAGGTGGCCGCGGCGCGTTGCCTCAGGGCTCCAATGCTTTTGTCCCAGGCCGATTGGGAGGTGGTGCCAATGGCGCTGGCAACGCTAATGACTCCATCCCCTGCCGCTTGGGCTGCACTTTTTGTGTGGTGGGTCGCTGAAACAGCTGTCTCCTTGGCAAATCTGACGCCGGTGAGCGATGTCTTGACTGCAAGCTCACCTCCCTTGACCGCCACCCTGCCAGCAGCATCTGCGCTCCCTTCTACTGCTTTTGGTACATGGGTATCGACAGCAGCGACGGCTTTTTTCGGCAATGATCCACCTAGCGAGGCACCAGCTGCCCACAGCCCGAAAGCCAGGGTACCCAATACGTTTTTTACACCCTCCGAGGCTGCGGTGGCCGCCATTTTTCCCAGCTCCTTCGACTTGGCCAAGTTGGCTGTGGCGGCTGTACCCGCGCCCATGGCAGAAAAACCGCCAATCAGCAGACCATTTCCTAAAACGCTGACCGGGTCTGCTATCTCTTTCAAGGCATCGCCGCTGATGACCGCATTCAGAGCCGTAGCCGCGCCTTCACCCAGCCGCGCGGAGACCATCTTGACCAGGGCAGTGGCATCGAGATCCTTTAACGTCTGGAAGTCATCCAGCCATTCGGTATCTTGATCAATAGGCTTATGAGCCTGCCCTTGCGGCACAGCATCGCGACGACCATAGAGCATTGCCGGGTCAGCTACATGGTTAGTGCGGTCGCGGCTCACATGGTAATGCTCGATTGCCATGCCCACGATGATAGCCGTGACCGGTCGTAGGGCAGGCTGCAGGACTGCATCCAGGTGCTCTTTGCCAGCAGCGGTCATGGCAAGCGTTGACGCGTACATTGCCGTATTACGTACGGCAAACCCGGTAAGCCACTGATTGGCTTCGTCAAAAGCATTACGCAATGGACCCTTGTCCAACGCCAGCAGCTTTTCCGCCACTGATGCTTGAAGCGCCGGGTGCAGCGTATTGCTCTCGGGCTTAAGGTAATAACCAGGCTTGAAGCCCGCAATCATCTTGTTACCGCCAGCATCCGCCATACCGGCATACAAGCACGCCATGGCGTTCTCTATAGCCGCTTCGCGTACGGTATTGGCATGCTGGCCCGCTACCTGGAGGATGGACGGCTGGAAATTTCCTGCCTCGGTAAGCGCCGCAAAAGGCGTCCCCCCCATCCCTGACTTTATTGAGGCAAACAATCTGTCGGCCCTGGCCGCGTTTTTTTCCGCCTTCTCCATGTCATGGACGTTATAGCCGCCTGCCTCCAACCGTTGAGCACGGTCATCGCGAATGGCGTTCAGCTCCGCGTTGCGGGCGCTTGAAGCAGGGGCAGCGGGTTGATCGGAGCCCGCTTCTGTTTCAAGGTGAGCCTCGAAATGGTTTTGAAGCCGCGTGCTCATCGCTAACCCGATAGCGCCGAGGTCAGGAGAGTGAGAGGCCTGTTGCGTTGCTTCCTGCTGTATCTCATCAGGTACACGAGTCAGCTCGCGGCTTGCACGTACATTAGGCGTATCCATGGCATGTCCTCTTAGTGATCGGCAGCTGGAAGAATGCAAATGACCCCGGTATGAGCGGCGACATCCTTACACCTGAGTGACCGTGCCGAGAGAAGCGTTCCAAAGGATGTGATAAAAATGAACACCAAGCGGCTACTGGATAACCCGCGCCGTGGATTGACCGCCGCAACAGCGGTTTTCCAATCTGGACCTCACCCGTTTTTTCCACTGATACAGACCGTCACAACCAATCATGCCTTGGATCAGCGTCCCGCCTGACACTCATCCCAAACACCGCGCATCAGTTCCTTCAGCATCAGCGCATCGCCCCAGCGATCCGTTATATCGCGCCCATCACTCCCTGTGATCGCATAGGGTGGCGGGCCAAGCTCGCAGGTGAAGGACAGGCTCGCGGGAGTGTTCGGTCGCGCCAGCCAATCCTTGATTCCGTAACGCCACCAGCCCAGAAACCGGTCCAGCCAGGGGCGATGCTGGGCGAAGGTCAAGGGCACCTGGACCTGCTCACTATTAGCGACCCGCCCATGAAAACCCCAACTGTGTCGTAGGATGGTGTGAATCTGTTCGTCGTCTTCGGCAGTGGCCGACTCAGGCAATTCGCGGCCCACGACGTAATGGGACAAGTCAGCCAACAATTTGAGGTCGGGCATCTGCGCGAGCAAGTCGAGGGTGAACAACAGGTCGCTGGTGAGACGATAGCGGTGGGTTTCCAGCAGGATCGGAAAGTCCACCTGCTCGGCCAGACGCTGCCAGCCTTCGATCAGTGTGATCGCCTGTGCCAGCGTGCGCGGCCGGACGTCGGCTTGCAGCGTGAGGTGGTGGCAGCCGTAGCGGGAGGCGACCTCAAGCGCTTGCGCCAAGTCACTCACGGTGCGGGGAAACAGTTGACCTTCGATTTGCAGGCCTTGCGCCTTGGCAGCGGCATGCAGGCGCTCGGCCTGTGGCGCGATCCAGAAATGGTCGGTGATCCCATCGAAGCCAGCAGCGGCAATCTTCTCCACCTGCGCCTCAAGGGAAAGATCGCATTGACCACGGTGATCTTGCATGGCCCACAGGGACTGAAATACCAGGAATTCACGCATGTCAGGGCCTTAGCAGATGTTTGAGCGACACATCGGCGTCGGCCAATGCGTCCACAGAGAGTGGGGTCAAGTTGGCAATCAGCCGTTCACACAACTTGATGTCCTTGGCAACGCTGTTGCCCTGCCCCCAACCGCAGGCGCCTTGCAAACGTTGCTCGGTGTCCAGGTAGAACAGCAGCAGACCACCGCCTGCCAAGGTGCGAACGGCCGAAGGTGGCGTCGTTGAGATCACGCCCACTGTCTGCAAGCCCCAGTCGTACTGATCAGACCAGAAGCCGGGAACCCCCTCGAACGGCAACTCGCCGCCCAACAGATTCAATGCCGCGTGGCGGCCCTGGGTCTCGGCATTGCGCCAGGTTTCCTGGCGCTGGAATAACGCGTCGGCGTGCAGGCGAAACTCACACACATCGCCGGCAGCAAAGATGTCTGGCGCGCTGGTGCGCAACTGGGCATCGACTCGAATCCCCTGGCCCACTTCAAGCCCCGCCGCCGCGGCCAATTCGATGTTGGGTTGCATGCCGATACCGACCACCACCCAGTCACAGGGCAGCACCTGGCCGTCCACCAGTTGCACCGCCTCAGCGCGTTCAATGCCTTGTACCCTTTCAAGCGCTACGTTCAGCCGCACGTCAACGCCGTGTTGCCGATGCAATTCCAACAAGGCCTGGGACACAGCTTCAGGCAAGACTCGCCCGGCCAGTCGTGGCCCGGCTTCCAGCAACGTCACCTGACAGCCTAAGGTCCGGGCCGTTGCCGCGACTTCGAGGCCGATAAAGCCACCGCCGATGATCACCAGGCGCGTGCCGGGCATCAATGCGCTGCGCAGGGCCAGGGCTTCGTCATGGGTGCGCAGGTAAAGCACGTTGGCCAGAGGTTCAGGCACCAGGGACAAGCGACGCGCTCGGCCCCCGGTCGCCAACAGTAATCGGCTGTAGGGCAACCAACGTCCGTCGGTCAATTGCAGGCGGTGGTGCTGCGGATCCAGGCTTTTTACCGGGTTGCCCGCCAGGTGTTCGATGTTCAGTCCAGTGCGCTGGCTATCCCTCCACAGGCTGCAATCGTCCAGGTCCATCGTGCCCTGCAGCAAGCCCTTGGACAGCGGAGGACGCTCGTACGGCAAATGGTGTTCATCGCCGATCAGGATCAGCCGACCGGTATAACCCTGCTCGCGCAAGGTCAGCGCGGCACGGCCACCGGCATGGCCGGCGCCGACGATAATCAGTGGAGCATTCATGGCGTGCACTCCTGGCGGTCAAGCCGAAATGGCGAGCAGAACCCGTCCCGCGTCGACCCGTACCGGATAGGTCTTGAGATTGACGCACACTGGCGCCCCCAAGGCTTTGCCGGTGCGATAGTCAAAGCGCCCGTTGTGCTTGGGGCACTCGATGACATGGTCCATCACCAGGCCGTCAGCCAGGTGGATCGACTCGTGAGTACACAGGCCAGCAGTGGCAAAAAACTCGTTGTCAGCAGAGCGGTAGATGGCATAGGTATGCGGACCGTGGTCGAAGCGAATGACGTCTTCTTCATTGATTTCGCCCACGGCGCATACATCGATCCATTGATCGTTCATGGCGTTTTCTCTTGTTCGGGATACAGCCGGAAGGTGTCAGCCCAGGGTGGCTTCAGCCTGTGGATGAGCGTCGGTGGCAGGCCTTGAGCTACCGACGGGGCGTCGCACGAAATACGTCGGGTCCTTGCGCTGCTTCAAGAGGGTCGGAATGATTTCCTTGAAGGCCTCGCCTATGTTGGCGTAAGGCGGCGGGCAATCGTGGCGGATCTCTTCATGGAGTTGCGCCAGGGCGTGGTACGGCACCATCGGGTACATGTGGTGCTCAAGGTGATAGTTCATGTTCATGTACAGAAAGCGCAGTACCCGGTTCATATAGATGGTGCGGCAGTTGCTACGGTGGTCCAGCACGTCTTCCGCCAGGCCCACATGTTGGGTGAGGCCTAACAGGTAGGACAACCAGCCGCCATACAGGATGGGCAGGCCGATATACATCAGCGGCAACCAGCTGTGCAGGTAAAGCGCCGCGCCAAAGACAACGGCGTAAATCACCAGCCAGATGCGGGCCGCCAGGAACACCTTGGACCATTCGGACTCAGGGATAAACGTCTGTTCCTCGGCACCCATTTTGCCAACCGCGTGCCGGCACACGCCTCCCATCGTCTTCAGCAGCAACGGGATCTGGAACAGGCTCAGCAGCATCATGAACAAGCTCGGTGGACGCGGTTCGACGATTTCCGGATCGCGGCCGACGACGATGGTGTCGGTATGGTGCCGGGCATGGCTCCAGCGCCACACATGGGGCTCGAACATGCACATGAAGCTCGCCACCTGGTAGAGCGCATCATTCATCCAGCGGGTCTTGAAGGCGGTGCCGTGAACGGTTTCATGCCAGCGCGGGTTGGAGGCGGTGGCGTATAGAACGCCATACGCAAGGAAAAACGGCACACAAGCCCAAGTGCCCCAGAACCAGTAGCCGCCGAAGCCGGTGATCAGCAGGGTCAGCAGCCAGATGGCGGTGTCGAGCAAGGCCGGGCCGTCGCGGCGCTGCATCAGTTGCTTCATGCGTTGACGGGAAATGGGCGACTGGTACCAACTGGCCGATACAAGGCCTTTTTCAGCCGCGCGGGCGGCTTCAGGGCCGGTCAGGCGATAGTCCCGAGTAGAGGCGGTGTTGTCTTGAGACATTGTTATTGTTCTCCGCAAGCGTGAGATGTCAGGTGCTTTGCGTAAGAAAATATAGAGAGCGTGAAAGGCCCCCTCAAGGTCTTGAATACATTCCCTATCAAGCTATCATCCAGCTCCTGCGGGGCTTGATAGTTTTCTATCAAGACGCTCTGAAGGTGCATCATGAGTAACAATAAACGCCCCACCATCGCCACGGTCGCCGAACACGCAGGCTTAAGTGTCGCCACCGTCGACCGCGTGCTCAACGCTCGCGCCCCGGTTAATCCAGCCACTGCCAAACAGGTGCTTCAGGCCGCCGAAGCCGTGGGTTATTTTGCCGCGCGGTTGATCGGCCAACGCATTCTCGAACGTCGCCCCACGTACCGTTTCGGCATCCTGCTACTGGGTACCGCCCAGGCGTTCTACGCCAACCTGGCCCAAGCCATCACCGAGGCCGCACAGCGCCAGGCCGGGGCCAACCTGACCTGCCAATTCGAATACGTTTTTGATCGCACCCCCAGCGCCATCATCGCCCAGATCGAACAGTTGGCGGTGCAGTGCGACGGCCTGGCGGTGGTCAGCTTCGCCCACCCACTGATCAACGCCGCCCTTGCCCAGATTCGCGAGGCCGGAGTGCCCGTGGTGGCATTGCTGTCGGGCATTCATGGGGCGGCGGCCGAGCCCTATGTCGGCCAGGACAATCAGGTAGTCGGACGCACGATGGGGTGGCTGCTGGCCCGCACCTGTGGCGCGCGCAAAGGCAGCATCGGCATTCTGCTCGGCGGACATCGCTTTCTTGGTCACCAGGAGCGGGTCGAAGGTTTGCACAGCTACTTGGCCGAACACGCACCTGGGTTGCGCCCGCTGGAGCCGCTGATCAATCTGGATAACTGCGACATCACCGAAGAAGCAACCCTCGACCTGCTGGTTCGGCATGACGATTTGCGCGGGTTGTGCGTGGTAGGCGGCGGTGGCGACGGGATTATCAACGCCTTGGCGCAACTGCCCAAGCGCCCGGCGCTGTGTTGCATTTTGCAGGAGTCCACCGAGCTGTCACGCCAAGCCCTGGCCCAGGGTTTGGTCGACGTGGTGATCGATTCTCAGCCACGCCAGACGGCAACGGCGCTGGTGGATCTACTGGTGGAATTGCAGACTGCGGAGCAGTTCGATCCTGTGCGTCACCGGGTGCACATTCCGTTGCAGATTGTGACATCGGAGAATTCCCAAAGCTGATGGGCGGCGGTATAGGTGACCTTTACCTTCGTGGTGCACCTAATTTCATGCAGCCCCAACGCTGGTGTCATTCCAAACTCTTCAAAACCCAACTCATCCAAGAGTTCGTCCTGATAGGCAAATTATTCGTTCCGTAGACTGATTCCTGGTGCCCGACCGCATCTACGCGCGGCAATCTTCCAATCGCAGCAGATCCATCGCCGTCAGGATAACGAAATCCGGCGCCAGCACCTCGCAGCGTGACGCCAGCCCGTACCCGTAAGCCGCCCAGCAACTCGCGACGCCAAGGCTGCGGGCATACCCGAGATCGATCTCGGTGTCGCCGACCACCAGAACCCGGGCGTTGTCGCCGTGACACATCCGGGGCTTGATCTGTTCAAAAAAGCTCTCCGGGCCCGGCTTGGGCACGCGATCACCGACAGCCGCCACTACCCCGCGAAAATACGAGCCCAGATGGTATTGCTCAAGGGTGGCCTGGATCGAGACCTCGCCCTTGTTGGAAACAATAAACAGCTCCTTACCCGCCTCGTGCATCTGCTGCAAAATGGTTTCAATACCGGGATAAGGCGCACTCTCGGCAACGCCCAATCCGCCGTTGTAGATCGCCCGATAGTCAGCGGCCCACGCCGGCAACTCAAGCCCATCCGCAGGCCCCAGCAACACAGCCAGCATATCCACCAACGAGAGTCCCTGATCGATCACCTGGTCGATCAAGTGCACGGCAAACGGCGCCACACCACGGCGGCGGGCCAGGGCTTCAAGGGTTTTGCGGATCGCGTTGCGGGTGTCGAACAGCGTGCCATCGAAATCAACCAACAAGGTGCAATAGTGCATAGACGATGGATCACTCAAAGGGGCAAAAACCACTCAGGCAAACGCCCGGCGAAACCGTGGGCGCAAGGCAAACGGCACCGTGCAATCGAAGACGCTTTTGGGTGCGGTCCCCGTGTACTCCCCCGGGCAGTAAAGGCTCGACAGCGTAGGATCAAGCGGCGTGCCTGGCAGCGGTCGGGTGCCGTGAATATCCATTTCTGCCCGAAAGCGGGTGGACATGGCCCACAACACGTCCTCGGCGGAACAGGGGTTGACGTCCTCGTCCACCAGCACAATATTCTTGGTGCTGGAGATGGCTTCGAGCAGGCGCTGCGAGAGCTGCCTGACCAGTTGATCATCCGCCTCGCAGGACTTGACCACCTGCAACACGGTAAACAGGTGTCCGCCGCCGGCGGGTTGCGCCACGATATCCTTGACCAGCCTGTTCATTCCCCACTCGCTGAGCAACCGCAGGATCGATGCTTCCTGGCCCGCACCCAATAACTCCGACTGCTCTCGACCCGGCCCCGAGAGCGCCTGATACAAGGCACCCGGGCGGTGACTCAAGGCGCTCACACGCAGCGTCGAGACTTCGCCGCACGGTGAGTAGTAACCCAGGTACTCCGGCATGGAGTGCGCATCACCAACCTCTGACTCCGCCTCCATTTCGGTCCCCAGGCTCGCCTCCAACACGATCTGCGCGTGTTCGACAAACCGTCCGGCGTTGGAATAACACGGCGCAAGCTCGACACCGCGTCCGCGAATTGCGCCTGCCACGCCCAATTCGTCGTCACCAAAACCGAGGGCCGGTTTACTCAAGGCCGCCGCAATATAGATGGCCGGGTCCATGCCAATATTGACTGAAACCGGCAACCGTTCGCCTCGCTGGGTATGCAGATCAATCAGGCGTTGCAGGTCGCCTCCCGGATAGATCGCAATCGCCACCGAAGAGGGCTTGATCGTGATGCGATGCACCGAGCAATTGGTCGCGCCACTGCGCTCATCGCGGGCATACACCATACCCAGCGTAATGGTCGGCCCCGGGTCACCGGCCGAACATGTGAGCGCGGGCAGCAGCGTGTGCAAGTCGGGCTGTTCCACCACCACCCGTTCCGCCGCAGAACGCACCATGACCGGCTCGATCGGGCTCATGATCGCCCGATACACCAACTCGGCGTTGCACACCTCCGTGCCGTGCCGGCCTTGAGGGTCCAGGAGAATCCGCGTGTTGGCCCGGCTGCCGAAAACCCCCAGCAACACCGCAAACGCCCCCGTGCGCGGCTTGCGGTACAAGCGCAGAGGCTGTTCAGCGCTCATCACCGAGTTGGTCGCTGTTCGGTACGCCCCCAGGTAATCACTTAGTAAATCCAGGTTCGGATCAATCGGTGCATCGATGTATGCCACGGTTTGCCCGTAACGCTCAAGCACCTCCAGCGCCGAACGCAGGTCATGAATCTCAAGACCGTCTGTCATCACCGCGCCCTCGCTCAGGAACCCGCCGAGGCCGCCGGGATCGCAACTTCAGGCACCTGGCGCCCGGCAATCAGGACGAACACCACCGATAGCAGCGCACAGAGCGCACCCAGCAGGATCGACGCCGAGTAACTCTGATACAGGTCGAACAGCAGCCCCGCGACGCTCCCGCCGATCAAGGCGGCCACCCCTACCGATATGTAGAGCGAGCCCAGGATCGCCCCCAGATTCGCCGTGCCGAACCAACTGGCGGCCACCGATGGGTAAAGGGATATACAGCCACCATTGGCCACACCAAAACACAGGGCGAACAGCGCCAGCGTGGTGAACGTATGGGCACCCAGCCACAGTAGATTGAGCAGCACCAGCGCGAAGGTCAGAACGATCAGCAGGCGACGCGCGCCCATCCGGTCCCCGATGCTGCCCAGAAACAAGCGGCCGGCGACGTTGCCCACACCAATCAGCCCGATCAACAAGTTGGCCTGGGTGGCGGAAATACCAAACTGCCGCGCGTAGGGGTTGATGTGCACAAGCGCGAGAAATAGCCCAACCGAACCAAAAAATATCGCCCCGAAATACCACCAGAACCGCCCAGTACTCGCCGCCTCGGCCAGGCGCATGCCGCTGGGCGCCGCCTGACGCCCGGGGCTCGCATCAGCCGCAGTGAAGCCATCCGGAAAGAGCCCCAGCTCTTGCGGATTGCTCCTGACCAGCGACGCCACCAGCAGCCCCACCACAAGTATCGCCCCCGCAAAAATCTGCAAGGTCGACTCCCAGGAAAAGTGCTGCATCAGCAGCCCGGCGGCGGACGGACCGACAAACGTTCCAACCCCGGTTCCCGCCAGTGCAATGCCCGAAGCCTTGCTGCGATTCTTGACGAACCAGCGCTGGACCGCGGTCACCGTGGGCACATACACCAGGCCTACCCCCAGCCCGACCAAGGAACAGAAACACACGAGGAATAGTTGCAACGATCCCGGGGCAAGGCTGCTGAGGAAGAACCCCAGCGCCAGCAAGACAATGCCCACCCCGACCACGACGCGGGTAGAGATGCGATCCGCCAAGGAACCGGAAAACACCCCGACCACGTAGTAGATGAACGCCGTCAGTGAAAACACCGAGGCCACGGAAAAACGCCCCACATCGAAGTTGGACTGGATCTGTGAAAAGAACGCGCCGAAGGAGTAAGCGCCACCAAAGATAAGAGCCAGCAGCAGATGCGCCGCGAACACCACGTACCATCCTGGAAAGATTCTGGTTTTCATCACACTGTTCTCGCACTTGCAGACGTTAATAGGCGACGCTGACCACGCTGGAAGTGGCCCCGGACACTCGCACGCGAACCAGGGTCTTGACCTCCAGGCCAGTGACATTGCGCACCCGCTCGACGCCGGCGTACTCGAGCTTCTCGGCCACACAGATAATCTGTTCGACATGCGCGCCTGCCCGCCGCACCGCCTCGATCAAACCGATGAGCGTGCCACCGGTGCTGATCAGATCATCGACAATCACCACCCTATCACCGGGCTCGACGCCGTTGAGGTACAACTCGCCGGAAATATACTCACAGTCGAAGCCGACCTTGACCTGCCCTTCGAGCCCCGACGGATACCAGCGCGCAATGCCAAATGGCAGGCCGCAGAGCAACGAGACCGCAGCCAGCAACACTCCGCCCTTGTCCTCCTCTCCTACAAGCTTCAACCCCGGGGAAAGCTCTGCGGCCTCGCACACTCGTTGCGCCGCCACGTGCAGCAACCGCGCCGGGGTCGCGGGTACTTGCTCGGTCAGCGAGTTAATCAGGAACTGCTTGCCGTTGACCTCCACCAGTGGCCGGTCATGGAATGCGTCGCGCAGGATATCGACTTCACCGAATGCCAACTTTTCCAGGCGTGGCTCCTGCCCCGCCGCCTCGACCGCCGAGACAAAGGCGCGCATCTTTGCGCCGTCCTTGGTGGTGGCGGTTGCCGAGACGCCGCTGCTGACATCCACCCCGTCCGGGCTCAAGGCCTCCATCAGGTGCCGCACGTTGTTCACATTCAAGCCTCCGGCGACGATCACCGGGTGGGAAAAATGACGACGCTGCAACAGCGCCCAATCGAAACGCTTTCCCGTACCACCGTCTTGCCCCTCAACATAGGTATCGAACAGATAAGCGCTCACCTGATAGCTATTGATCAGGTCGATATCCACTTCAGCGGCGACACGGAAGCCCTTGATCACTGGCTTGTCGATCTGCTGGCAATACTCATTGCTCTCATGGCCCTGCAACTGGACCATCGAAATGCCGGAGCGCTGGATCGTCTCCAGCACGAAGGGCAACGGTTCATCGACAAATACGCCGACCGTGCTGATAAACGGCGGCAGCTGATTGATGATGCTGCGCACCACGTCGGCACTGACCTGCCGCGGACTTGGCGAAAAGACAAAACCCAGCGCATTGGCTCCCGCACTCACGGCCGCCAATGCATCTTCCAACGTGGTGATGCCACAAATCTTGGTAGTTGTTTTCATAATCCCTGCCCTAAAAATCCTTGAAAAACCTGATAGGCCTTGCCGCTATCAATCGCTTCGCGAGCCATGTATGCGCCTTCCAGGAAACTCCCTGCCCTGGCGCTCAACACCAGCAACGCGCTCGCTGCGATCACCACCGCATCGCTGCGCGGTCCTCGCTCACCTTCGATGATGGCGGTGCACAGTTGCGCGTTGCGTGCTGGGTCCCCTCCGACGAGGTCCTGCATGCGGCAAGCGTCAACACCGAAATCACGCGGATGCAGGCTGAACGTCTCGACGGTGCCGTGACGGACATGCGCGACCCGGGTTTCACCGACGCAACTGACTTCATCGAGGCCATCGAGGCCATGCACCACGAAGGCTTCTTCACGACCCAGTCTTTGCAGCGTGTCGGCCATCAGCTCAAGCTGAGTGGGTCGTGCGACGCCGATCAGTTGACGCTTGACGCCCGCCGGGTGAACCAGCGGGCCCGCCAGGTTGAAGACACTGCGTACACCGATCTCACGCCTGATCTCGCCGATACGCGGCGCAAACCGATGAAAACTGGCGGTGGCCACAAACGCAAAGTTGTACGCGGCAAGGTCCGCGCGGATCTGCTGCGCGCTACTGCGTTGCTCAACATCCACGCCCAGCGCGGCAATCACATCACTGCTGCCACAACGGCTGGTGACGCTGCGGTTGCCGTGTTTCACAACCGGCACGCCCACCGCAGCGGTAACAAAGGCAGCCGTGGTGGAAATATTGAACGTACCGGCCCGGTCACCGCCCGTTCCGCCGATATCGACCGCGTTGTCGAAGCCAGTCTGCAAGGGCGTACTGCGGCTCAAAATGGCATCCACCGCCCCGGCAATCTCGTCCGCTGTTTCACCTTTGCGACTCAAGGCAACCAGCGTGGCGGCAATTTGCAGGTCGCTGAACTGGCAATTGAGAATGGCCTCGACCACGTGCCTCGTCTCCAGTCGGGTCAGATTGGCCCGCTCTTCGACCAACTGGCGAATCACCTGATGGTAATCGGCACACGGCAGCGGTTTCGCGTCCTGTACCGCACTCATGTCGGCATCTCGCAGCTGCCACGCATGTGTTGCATGACCGACGCCAGAGGTAGTACCTGGCCAAGCACGTAACCGATATGTTCCAGCGCCGCCAAATGGCGAGCCTCACTGGTCCCCGCCACGCATTCGTGCGGCACCCAGACCCGGTAGTCCAACTGCAAGGCATCCTGGGCGGTGGCACGCACGCAAACGTCCGTCGCGACGCCGGTCAGCACCAGGGTATTGACACCCAGGCCCTTGAGTAGCAAGTCTAGGTCCGTGGCGAAGAAGCCGCTGTAACGGCGCTTCACCAGGACATAATCGCTCTCGTGGGGCCGCAGTTCGTCGATGATCTCGATTCCCCGCGTCCCCTCGACGCAATGCTCGGTTTCTCCATACTCCAGTTCCAGCCCGAAATCGACCTTCTGCTTGCGGTGCGACTCGCGGGTATAGATAACCGGGATCCCCAGGGTGCGGGCCAACCCGGCCAATTCGTGGATCAGCGGCACAATGGCGCCGGCCCCCTTGCAGGCAATGGGGGCGTCTTCGTCGACAAAATCGTGCTGCATATCGATCACCAGCAACGCAATACTGTGCGTGGCGCTGGCCGTTGTGAAAGGTCGTTGCATGGTGCTCCCCCATTCCATTGAGACGAGTCAAAAATCGTTGGCGACTATCCCTGCCAGGGCGGCATAACTGTCCCGGGTAGCCGCCAGGTCATCCAGATGGTCGAAGCACATGATGTGCAATACGCCAAAACCGCCGGACTGTGCCTGCATATCCTCGATTCGCTGCCTGACTGTTTCGGCAGAACCCACGATCCAGCAATGCTGGGCGACATACTCCATCGTCACATCGCTGTCGGGCACGTCGGGGTGATGCTTGAGCAATCCCAAGGCGTTGTTACCCGCCAGCATCGGCAGGTAGTCCTCGCGGAAATAGCGGCCCATCTCACCGCCCACCGAACGACGCCAGGCCTCTTTATCGGTGTCGGCGACGAAGAATGGGCGGCTCACCCGCCACATGTCTCTTGACGGCGCAGCGCGTCCGGCCTCAAGCGCCCCGCGCTCCACCGCCGCCCAATGGGTATGCAGGTATTGGGGAGTGAAGCAAAAGCTGATGGGGATCCAGCCATTGGCACCGGCGAGTGCCAGGGTGGCGGATGAGGCCGAAAGGCCAGTCACGCCAATCGGTGGGTATGGCTGCTGGAAGGGCTTGAGGTGGTAGCCCGAACACTTGTCCATCTGGTCGGCGGGCCGCCGTACGGTCCAGTACTTGCCGCGATGCTCAAAGGGGCCTTCGCTTTCCCAAAAGCGAGTCATGATCGCGATCGACTCGGCGGTCATCTCGCGATGTGCGCCAGACTTGTGATCAATGTTGAACATTTCAAGATCGAGGTTGGTACCGCTGGCGCCGATACCGACCATGAGGCGCCCTTCGGAAATATGGTCGAGCCAACTGATGCGATGCGCCAGTTCCGCCGGGTGATGGAAAGGCAACATAAAGGCCCCGGGTGCCAGTTTGATGCGCTTGGTTTTGAGGAAGGCTTGTGCGATCAACAGGTCAGGTGAAGGACATGGTTCTGACGGCATCATGTAATGCTCGCCAATCCAGGCCTCTTCAAAACCGATGCGGTCCAGGTACTCCAGCGTGTCCAGATCGTGAAAATGGCCGTCGCGGATGGATCGATGGCGCGGATGCGCCGGCATCATAAAAGCTCCCAACTTCATCAGGTGTCCCCTTAGATCCGTCTATGGTTTTCGTACAACCCCAGAAATCCACATAAGCAATTTCTCGGCCAGCCTCGCTTCACCCACGTCCTGTCGGATGCACCCAAACGCGTGAAAGCGGCAAAACACATTGGATCCAATAAATCCATCGCGTAAAAAAACAGGCCCGACAACCCCCTGAATCGAACAGGCTTTTAAGACGCTTCGCAGCAAAAGGATACATTTAGTAACACTACCTGGAGTCGGTACGCGTACGGTAGGTGACGGGTGCAGCTCGAAGGGAGAAAGCGATGTCCCCCCCATGCCTGATATCCTTCCCAGCAGGAATCCAAGCCCAAGCGCTTCAAGGACGAAAATGAATCCACAAAACATCGTGCGCTATTGGCACGCCGTCGAGCTACTGCAACCTCAGGCGGTCCCCAAGCTGAAGAAGCGCGACAGCGACTATCAGCCCTATTTCCAGGACATCCCCGCCTCAGCCCAGATTCTGCCATGGATGCCAGCCAACCCCCTGAGCAGACAGCCCCTGCCTAACAAACGGGCATGGAGCCACACGCTCTACGCACACCTCTACGACAATCTGGATGTATCCCGCCAGTTGGAGGCGCTCTATGGCGCAGACCAAGGCTACAAGGAGCCGCAACGTCGACAGTCGGCCCTGTTTGCATTGAAATTTGAAAGCCAGGGCAGGATGGTGATCGACAGCCTGGTGTTGTCTAGCGAGGCGTGGTTTGTCGGCTGCGCCATCAACCATGAGGATTGGACTCGAGGCTTCGACGAAACCCAGAAGTTCCTTCGCGAACAGGCCAACAGCCTGCTTGGAGGTGTGGTCATGGCTGCCGACCTGGCAAGCATGACCGAGCTTATCCGCCAGACCCTCGGGCTCGATGCGTTGTTCGGCGACAAGCCGCGCGTACATCGCTTCCGCTCAGCGCCGATCAACCCGGACAAGCCCGAACAAGAAGACGATCCACTCAACAGCTTCCTGCTCAGCGATCTGGCCGACGTGGCCGATGCCCTGGCCCACGGCAAGACCAGTGACCCGCTAGCCCGTTATCTGAGCCTGCACGACCCCAGCCAGCGGCTGCATCTCGACCAGCCCCGCGCGGACCTTGCGCTAATCGATCGCCTCGCCCCCTCGCGCTACGCCGTCGGCTGCTGGCCTGCCGAACGGCACCTGGGCCTGGTGCACTCCCAGCAACTGGCGGTCAACAGTCTGCTGCAGACGTTGGGCAACGACACCGGCGTGATGGGCGTCAACGGCCCGCCAGGCACCGGGAAGACAACCCTGCTGCGCGACCTGATCGCCGCCGTGGTGACGCAGCGGGCCGATGTGTTGGCTTCGCTGAGCAAGGCCTCGGAGGCCTTCATCCAGAATGGCCGCGAATCTGCCAACGATGGCGGACGCGAGCGCTATGCTTACCAACTTGACCCGCGCCTGTTCGGCTTCGAGATGGTGGTGGCCTCCTCCAACAACGGTGCCGTCGAGAACGTAACTCTCGAGTTGCCCCAGCGCGACAAAATCGACCCGTCCTGGTTGCCCGATGCCGAATATTTCAGCGAGCTCGCCGAGCTTACCAGCGGCAGGCCTGCCTGGGGCCTGATCTCTGCAGCGTTGGGCAGCAAATCCAAGCGCACCCAGTTTGTCGAACGCTTCTTCTATGGCAAACGTCCTTCTAAAGCGACGAGATCAGAAAACGAGCCTGCGCCTCTGAACCTGGAACCTCTCGACAGCCAAGCCCCGGACGAAGACCTGTACACCGGTGAGCTCATGCTCGACAACCCGGAAGCGGACAACGAGCCGGCGCCCAAAGGCATGCGTGAGTGGCTGAACGAGCAGGCGCAGCAGATGAAGCTGCTCGCGCCCGCCGAAAAAGCTACCCTCTGGCGCGTCGCCGTCAAACAGTACCAGGCCGCCAAGGACACCGAACAGACGCTGCGTGCTCAGGTCAGCGACATCCTGGAACGGATCCGGGCCGTGATCAGTGCCAAGGCGCGGATCAGACAGAAGGAACAGGAGCGCCAGATCCGCCTGACGCAGCGCCGCAGCCTCGACGAGGAACAAACCACGCTTGAAATCCGACAGCTAACGCCCGCCCGTGAGCAACTGCAGCGTGAACTCCAAGCCCTCGAAGCGCACCTTGTACAAAAGCCCGGTTTGCTCGCCAACCTGTTCAGCCTATGGGGTGCTCATCGCACTTGGTCCGCCCGGCAACGCCTGCTCGACGGCGCCCATGCCCTGGCCCGTGAGGCCTTCGACAGCGTCCAACGCCAACTGCAGCGACTCAGCGCCCAGCTCAGCCAACTCAATCGACAATTGGCCACGGACGAACAGGAGATCAACGAAGCCATACGCCACGCCACCCTGCAAATCGACAAGGCTCGTAGCGTTGCCCAGGCCGGCCAGGCCGAACACCTGCTGATTTGGCTCGCGCAAGGCCAGCTCGGCAGAAGCAGCGAGATCGAATTGCTCGAACCCTGGATCCTCGAAGGCTGGCGCCAGGCCAGGTCAAAAGTGTTCATCGAAGCGCTCAAGCTACATCGCACCTTCTTCCAGATCGAAGCCTCGCGCCTGGGCAATAACTTGGCCTTCATCACCAGCCTGCTGACCGGAAGCCGTTATCGTGGTGTGTCCCAAGCCGTGATGCGCTCGGCCTGGGCGTCGCTGTTCATGGTGGTACCGGTGCTCAGTAGCACCTTTGCCTCGTTCGCCCGCTCCTTCGGTAGCCTCGGTTGCGGCGAGATCGGCTGGTTGCTGGTGGACGAAGCTGGCCAGGCCACCCCGCAGGCTGCGGTGGGCGCGCTATGGCGCGCGCGCCGTGCCGTACTGGTCGGTGATCCGCTGCAATTGGAGCCCATCGTCACCGTCTCCGACGCCGTGCTTGAACACATGCGCACCCGCTACCAGGTCGACGCCCACTGGCTGCCCAACCGCCAGTCCGCCCAGACGCTTGCCGACCACGCCACACCCTGGGGTCGCATGGCCGGCCCCCAAGGCCAAAAATGCTGGGTCGGCCTGCCGTTGGTGGTGCACCGGCGCTGCGACAAACCGATGTTCGACCTGGCCAACCGCATCGCCTACGACGGCGCAATGGTCTATGGCACCATTGCCCCGTCCCCAGCCAAGGAAACCCCAGCCCGCCTATCCACCGGTTGGGTGCACGCAAGCGGTCGCTCTTCCGGCAACTGGGTCGACAACGAAGGGCACGCCCTCGAACGCCTGCTGGCGTTGCTTGATGCCGACGGCGTGCCGCCCGACAGTATCGCCGTCATCACCCCCTTTCAGGACGTGCGCAACCAGCTCAAAGACCGCCTCCACGGGAAGATCGTACGTGGCACCATCCACACCATGCAGGGCAAGGAAGCCGCAGTCATCATCCTCGTCCTGGGCGGTAACAGCGAAAACGCCGGCGCTCGCAATTGGGCAGTGTCTCAACCCAACCTCCTCAATGTCGCCGCCACTCGGGCCAAGCGCCGGCTGTATGTGATCGGCGATCGCAATGACTGGAGGCAGCGTAATCTCTTCTGCAACGTCATGGACCTGCTACCCGCCCATCTCCAGATGACTGCCGATACACCCGCATGACAAAAGGCCGCCTCCAGTATTCCAGGCGGCCTGACGGTTCAAGAAGCCATTGGGTTCTACATCCAAGCAATACGGCATGCTAGCCGCCGATTCAATGGCCTGAAGCGGTACAGCAACCGGCCGATGGCGCGGATATCGTGCTTGGTGCACTCGGTCAAAGCGCCATGGGCAACCAACCTCATCCCGTTATACCAACGCCTCTTTGTAATTGTTCGGCAGTGACGTTTGCCCCGCTGCAGGTGGTGCAAACGCCGCCATTGCTCCGACCAGTTGGTCTACCTGATTGTCCAGCAGGACTTTGCCATCGGCGGTTCGGAACTGTTCGACGTGCTGAGCCTTTTGCGTACCAGCCTGGTCCGAGGATGACCATTTGGAAATCGTCACCTTGTCTGCCGTGCCGATGATACTGACCTCTAGATCCATGCCGTTTTTACGAAACCACAGCTGATCAGCGGAGATTCCGCTACCGAATTGCAGCACATCGGTATTCGTTGCAGAGTCGAAATCATCAATGACGCCCTGGCTTGCGTTGCGATCAAATTGGTAAAGGTCGTTGCCCGCGCCGCCGCGCCGCCAGTCATTGCCCATCCCGCCATCCAGGCGGTTATTGCCCCCGTTGCCCGTCAGCTGATTATTCGCGGCGTTACCGGTGGCGTTGAGTTTGATCCAGTCGGCGCGCATGAATGGGCATGATCCGTATGCTTATCTCAAAGATGTGCTGACGCGGTTGCCGACACAGCGGGCCAGTGAGATCAGGCAACTGCCACCGCATCAGTGGATGCCGGCCTGACTTACGCAAGGTGAGAGGGGTGGACGCTTACGCCCAGCGGACGGGTTTCGAAGAAACAGCGACCGGATGCTAGCTCCGGTCGCTGTCGTGAAGGGTTACGCTATGCAGGCATTAAGCGCTTTTGTATTTTTAATATTGGTCGGAGCGAACCCATTCCCCCAGGCCTACGTTCCTCCAGCCGGGTGCGACTGCACTGGATAGCGCCCCTGAACCCGTCCGTGATGTATCGATGGTTCCTATGTCGGAAAACGAAACCGTGTTGCGCTGACCTTCATAGACAGTGCTTCTCAGCACGAACGTCCCGTTCTTCTCATCGATGCTTTCCAGTATGCCTTGTACGGCCAGTGGATTCCCGCTTCCGGTGGTTGTCACGCGCCAGACGAGCAGATACCGGTCGAGTGATTGTTTGAGTTGGGCCGCCACTTGAACACGGGTGACATACTCATTGACATAAGCATCACACGCTTGCTTCACAGGGCTGGTGATATTTCTGATCTGCCGCTTCCTGTCATAGTATTCCTCATAAGGGTCTGCACTAGGCCCTTCGGAGGAATAGATGACGTCTTGGCTTGCGAGGTGATGCTCGATGTCGGCGGAGGCCATTTCGGCGGCGGCAGCATCGGCAATGGCGTCGATGCCGTTCTTGCCGGGTGCAGCCTTGGCTGCGTCATCGGTTACGGATTTGATGGCGTCGTTGATGAGGTTGTTGTCCGCATCCAGGGCCTCTTCGTAGGCGGTACAGGCTGCCTCGTAGGCGATGTAGGCAGCTTCAAGAGTTTTGTTATCTGCGCTCGCTTGAGCGGCCTCGAGTACCTTGAGGGCTTTGTCGTAGGCGACGATCGGCGCCCCCTGGTCGAGGGCGACAGTAAACACCCCCCAGACCAGTGCATACACCTGGGCATCCCGCAGCGCCCGCACCACATCAGGGTCAGTAGCAGCGTCCTTTTTTTCTGTGATGATAGCGAGGCGATTTTTTACCGCGTCGCAGGTTTTGCAGTCGCGAATACTTGAGAGCAACGCGTCCAGTTCTGTAGCCATAAAACGGACTCCTTGTCCGATCAAATTGGAAAAGCGCTGGCACTTCTGTTTGCCAGCCTGTCCATGTATAGGCCACCTTCTGAGAGGCTGCCACTGCCAGTTTGTTTTTTTCTTACAACGACTTACAGATGATTGGCCGGTAGATGGACCCGAAAGTGGACTTCGAAAACGGCACAGCGAACAGCCTGGGTTCTGCCCACCGTCCGCGCGGCACGGGGGGATCTACGAATACGATTGACTTCAATGGATTGGAATTATTTCCTGCGCTCATGGCAACAGATCGCGTAAACCTGCTTACACTCATGCAGCGTCCGCAGGCTGCCAACCAGGCTGTTGTTACGGCACTGTCCAAACAAAATAGGGTGTCCAACATCTTGCAGCCTTTGCCCTCCAACACGCATCCTTTGGTCATGCGAGCGGCCATTACCGGCGTCAGTGCTGTCACCGGGTGCCGCGAGCAAAACACCGAGGTGCGTCCTGAGTACGCTCATTCACTAGTAGTGAGTAAAAGCACGGCATTGGTCGGACAAGAAAATTAGAAGTCGACGGACGACGAAACGTTTTGATCTTAGGGAAAGGATGACCCGATGCATGACCACTTGTGGCAGATATTCAGTCGCAGTTTTGGACGATCGAAGAAGGCTTCAAAAGCAGCACCGTTGCTAAATTTACCCACAATTGCTGAGGTTGAAATCAGCAATCCGCCGTGGGTCAAATTGCAATTGGCAGGATGGGGCAATTTTCTATCAGCGCCAACAGCACGATGGCAGGGGTAGAAAAATGACCTTTTTGTTGGTAGACGATCAGCCCATCATCACCTATGCCTTGAGTGAACTGCTTAAGGACGCATTTCCCGATGCAACCCACATCGACGCGGTTGCCGATAGTCTGACAATGCTCAAATGTTTGACGAGCAAGCATTACGACTTTCTCATTCTGGATCTGATTGTGCCTGGCGCCAGACAAAGTATCGCCATGCTACGGGCTGCACTGAGTGAAGCGCCGCATCTCGGGGTGGTGGTCTTCTCGGGGAACAAGTCACCCTGCCTGGCGCTCGCTGCACTGGAACAAGGCGCTTGTGCCTACGTCTGCAAATCCAGCGGACATCACCTGATCATCGAGGCCATCCAAGCGCTCAAAGCTGGGAAGGTTTTTTGCGATCCGGCGATCGACCTTGGCAGCGCCCACAAGCATCCCTGGTATTCACTCAGCGACCTTGAGTGGCATGTGCTGCTGTCGCTGGCCCGTGGCGAACGCTTGCACCTGGTAGCTAAACGCCAGAGCCGCGACTACAAGACCATCGCCGCTCACAAATACAACGCGCTGAATAAACTCGGACTGAAGACCGGTGTCGAACTGGCGAATTATCTCGCTACGCAGGGATTGGGCTATCTACTCACCGACATGACGGTCGACTGCACGGATCCAAGCGGCGTAAAACGGCCATTACAGAACGTTTCTACGGCCAGTCGCAGGTGTTTCCACCCGTCACAGGAGCAGTAGCACTGCGGCTGTTTTTCTGCGCTTGGTGTGAAGCGCGATCGTCCCGGAACACCGGGCGATCGCAACCGCATCACCGTTACAGTGCAAAGATGTCGTAGTCTCGGCAACTCGTCAGCCTCCCCTACCAGGACCAGCGCACTCCGACGCTAACCTGCTGCTGACTCACATCGCTGCCTCCCAGGTTCGCGCCTATTACCGAAGCTGTGCCGAATACCCTCAGATCCTGAGTTACCTGGGCCTCCAGCCCCACATCCAGCGTTGCGTTCAATCCCAGGTCATGCCCAGAGAAGTTCTGCCGAGTCCCGCCCGGCAGTGTGACTTCCAGGTTTGTTGAGTTCTCCCCCAGGGTGTCCTGCAACCCTACGGCCAACCAAGGCTTCAGGGTCGCGCCGCCATCCGTCTTGACGGTCTTTTCGACGCGCACCGCAGTCCTCACTAACCCCAGTACATCGTCCTTTATATTCAGTTGCTTGCCGCTGGAGTCAGTCTTGTCGTCCCAGCGCATGTGGATGGCACTCGCTTGGAACTGCGGCTCCACTACCCATCCGTTGCTCAGGGGATATCTGTGCCCCACCTGTCCACTGAGACTCAAGATGTCGCCGCGTATCTGCTCACTGAAGCCATCGGCCGAGCGGACATGTGCATCGGGCAGCAGAACCGTCAGGCTCAGGTCGGCATAGGTGCCGCTCTGCCAATCCAGGCTTCCATAGGCGCCAAACGCCAGTGCTTCCATGTCCACATTGGATCTGCCCGCACTCACCAGACCGGTCGAACTCTCGCCTGTGGTCGAGTAATTGCCCTGCTGCTGGCCGATGAACAGACCACCACGCATGCGGTAAGCCTGCTCGTCCACAAACAGGTGGTCGTAGCCGGCATATAGCCCTGTGCTGTTGCCATCGAACTCAAACCCCGGATTCGACTCCATCGACAAGTGACTGCCGATGGTGGCCAGCCATAGCCCTTCGCAGGTGCCGAACCACTCCAGACCAATGCGCGTGCGCTCTTCCTCGCTGCGATTGCAGTAGGGGTTATCTCCACGGCCTCCCGCCATGCGGTCAAACAGCAGTCGGTTGTTATCCAGAGTCATGCTATAGCCGATATCCGGCACCACCGTATAGCCGGGAATTTCCGGCAACAGCAGATTGTCGGCCGAACTCAAATACCAGTCCGAATCGTTCTTGCCCTGAGCGAAACTCCAGGCCAGGACACTGCCGTTTAAACGCACGGTCTTGTCCGAAACGAAGCCTCCGGCGGTTGACGGATTGTCATTGGGGCTGCTGATGACTCGGATCGTTGCCCCCGGCTTGGCCTCAGTACCATCATTGGCGAAACTGACGCGAGTCGTACCGAGCACATCACCGCCTATGTCCAACCCACCAGACGTACCGGCGGAGGCAGCGACCTGCACGTCGAGGGTACCGTTACCGCTGTAGTCGCCGCTGATCGCCAGACGGTGCGATCCGACATCAATCAGGCCGTCGTTATGAACGCTTCCTCCAACATTTGCACCGGCGCGGGCGAGCAGGCGCGAAGTGCTGCCAATGGTCAATAGACCACCGTTCAGGTCGAGCGGGCTGGCCAGCGAGAAAACGCTGCTGTCGACTAATTCGACCCGCTCCCAATTGTTCAGCGCCGGAGCACCGGCACTGAAGTCCAGACCGCTGAAACTGAGGCGGTCATCGCCATCCCCCCCACCCAGACTGCGTAGACCGCTCAGATCGCCGCCGATGAAGCTGACCGAGTCATTACCGGCACCGAAGTCCAGCATGCCGCGCACAATGCCTCTCGAGGTGAAGCTATCATCTGCGGCGGTACCGGTGTAACTGCCCTGCGCGTCGAGCGTGGCACCGACGGCGACCGTCGTGTTTTGCGCCACGACGCTGCCGTTGGCGCCCACGATCAAGGTGCCGGCGAGCACATTGACCGTGATGAATTCCGACCCCAACGGGCCGTTGATGTTGAGCACGCCGACATCGGTCTTGCTCAGGGTCTCGAAGCTCTGCACCGCGCCCAGGTCAGCACTCACCGAGATGTCGGCATTGAAGACGTCAGTGCCTGCACCTGCTGCCACCGTGCCCAGGAGGTTAGTGCCGTCGTGGATGGTCAGCGTATCGTCACCATCACCCAGTGCAAAGATCCCGCCCCCGGTATCGAGTGTGCCGGCGACATCCAGCACGTCGTTGCCCGCGCCCAGATCGCCATTGCCCAGTAGCGTGCCGCCCGCACCGATCGACACCGTATTGATGCCGGCGTTGCCGGTGATCGTCACGACCGCGCCGCCGACTGCCTGCAACCTGCCGTCGACATTCAGCGTGGTGCTGTCACCCAGCATGACGGTGGGTGTATTCAACGTGCCGTCCACGTCCAGGGTGCCGGCATTGAGCGCGGCGCCACCGGAGAAGGTACTGGTGCCGACCAGGGTCGCGACGCCGATATTATCCTTGGTGAGGAATTCGAAGTGGGTTGTGTTGACGCTGTCGAATGTCATCGACGCGGCATTGTTCAACACCACCGTATCGCCGATGGCGTGGCCGCCGCCGTCAATCACGGCAGCCAGCACCGCGCCGTCGCTTAGGGTCAATGTGTCGTCACCGTCACACAGATCGATGGTGCCGCTACCACTGACGGTGCCCGACACGCTCATCGTGTCGTTGCCGGCACCGCAGCCGTAGCTGCCATCCACATTCAACGTCGCACCGCTGCCCACCACGGTGGCGAGCGTGCTGCCAGAGGTCGCCACCACGCTGGCGTTGGGACCGACATTCAGGGTACCGCCCAGCACGCTGACTTCCTGGAGATCGGTTGCGCCCGGTCCGTTGATGTTGAGCACGCCGGTCCCGGTCTTGGTCACACCTTCGAAGCTCACCAATTCGCCCAGGCTGGCGGTCAGGTTGATGTCGTAGACGCGGGTGTCCAGCCCGGCGCCGCCGTCGATCGTACCCAGCACCACAGTGGCGTCGTGTACCACGAAACTGTCGTCACCATCGCCCAGTGCAAAGGTCCCGCCCCCGGTATCGAGTGTGCCGGCGACATCCAGCACGTCGTTGCCCGCGCCCAGATCGCCACTGGCCAACAGGGTGCCGCCCGCACCGATCGACACCGTGTTGATGCCGGCGTTGCCGGTGATCGTCGCGACCGTGCCGCCGACTGCCTGCAACCTGCCGTCGACATTCAGTGTGGTGTCGTCACCCAGCGCGACGGTCGGCGTATTCAACGTGCCATCCACGTCCAGGGTGCCGGCATTGAGCGCGGTCCCGCCAGAGAAGGTACTGGTGCCGAGTAGGGTCGCGACGCCGATATTGTCCTTGGTGAGGAATTCGAAGTTGGTTGTGTAGCCGCTGTCGAATGTCATCGAAGCTGCGTTGTTCAACACGACAGTGTCGCCGGCGCCATTCGTGCCACCGTCGATGACGTTGTTCAGCACCGCGCCATCGTTGAGGGTCAGCGTGTCGTCGCCGGCGGCCAGGTCGATGCTGCCACTGCCGCTGACCATGCCGGACACGTCGAAGCTGTCGTTGCCCGCACTACCGGTGTAGCTGCCATCGACATTCAAGGTCGTGCCACTCGCCACCGTCGTGGTGACCACGCCGTTGATCGCACCGCCGGCACCGATGTCCAGCGTGCCCCCCTCCACATTGACGACAGTGAAGCTCGAACTCGTCGGCCCATCGACGTGGAGCGTGCCTGTGTTGGTCTTGGTCAGGGTCTCGAAATTGATAGCGCCGCCCAGCGTGGCGATGCCTGCGATGTCTGCCAGGAAGGTATCGGTGCCCGCCCCTCCATCCACGGCATTCGCCAAGCCCGACAGATCGGCGCCGTCCTGGACAGTGAAGGTGTCGTCGCCGTCGAGCAGGTCCACGGTGCCCGTACCGATCACCGTACCCGCTACGATCATAGTGTCGTTACCGCTCGTGCCGGTGAAACTGCCGTCCACGTTCAACGTCGCGCCGTTGCCGACCGTGGTGTCCTGCACCGATACCGTGGCGCTTGGACCGATATTCAGCGTGCCGCCGAGCACGTCGACTTGCAGCAGGTCGGTCGCGGCGGGACCGTTGATGTCGAGGGTGCCGACGCCGGTCTTCGTCACGCCTTCGAAGTTGACCAATGCGCCCAGATCGGCGGTCAGGTTGATGTCGTAGACGCGGGTGTCCAAGCCGGCACCACCGTCGATGGTGCCGATGATATTGGTGCCGTCGTGCACGATGAAGCTATCGTTGCCATCGCCCAGCGCGAAGGTTGCGCCCTGCGTATCGAGCGTGCCGACCACGTCGAGCACATCGTCGCCGACGCCCAGGTCGGCGCTGGCGAGCAACGTTCCGCCCGCCCCCACAGTCACTGTGTTAATGCCCACACTGCCGGTAATCGTTGTAGCTGTGCCACCCGCGCCCTGCAGAGAACCATCGACATTGAGCGTCGTGCTGTCGGCCAGCATCACGGTCGGCGTAGTCAGGGCACCGTCCACATCCAGCATACCGCCGTTGATGGTGGTGCCGCCGCTGAAGCTCTGTGTCCCGGTCAACGTCGCCGTGCCGGTGTTGTCCTTCTGAAGTAATTCGAAGTTGATCGTATTGCCGGCGTCGAAGCTCAATGCGTTGGCGTTGTTCAGCACGACGGTGTCGCCTGCGCCATGCGCGCCGCCGTCGATGATGTTGTTCAGCACCGCGCCGTCGTTGAGGGTCAGCATGTCGTCGCCAGCAGCCAAGTCGATGGTGCCACTGCCGCTGACCGTGCCTGACACGTCGAAACTGTCGTTGCCCACGCTGCCAGTGTAGCCGCCGTCGACATTCAAGGTCGCGCCGCTCGCCACCGTCGTGCTAACCACGCCGTTGATCGCACCGGCGGCACCGATATCCAGCGTGCCGCCGAGGACATTGACCGTGGTGAACGACGAAGACGTCGGGCCGTCGACATTGAGCGTGCCGATGTTGGTCTTGGTCAGCGTCTCGAAGTTGACCACGCTACCCAGGATCGCACTGCCGGCGATGTCGGCCAACACCGTATCCGTTCCGTTTCCGCCACTCAGCGCGTTGGCCAGACCCGACAGGTCCGCGCCGTCGTTTAGGGTCAACGTGTCGTCGCCGTCACACAGATCGATGGTGCCGCTGCCTGTCACCGCGCCGCCAACAGTCATTGTGTCGTTGCCGGTGCCGCAGCCGTAACTGCCGTCCACGTTGAGGGTGGCGCCACTTGCAACAAGGGTACTGAACGGACTACCGTCGTCGGGCCCCGCCACGATGCCATCCGGCCCGATATTCAACGTGCCCTCCAGCACGTTGACGCTCTGGATGGTAGACGGGAACAACACGCCGTCGGTATCGCCGTTGATGTTGAGGGTGCCGCTCCCGGTCTTGGTCAGGACTTCAAACTGCACCAGTGCGCCGAGATCAGCAGTCAGGTTGATATCGGCGATGGCGGTGTCGGTGCCATCGCCGCCGTAGACGACGCCATTCACCTCCCCCCCATCGTGCAGAGTGAATAAATCGTCGCCGTCGCCCAGCGAGAGCACGCCGCTGAAGTTGCTGCCATTCGTGTTGAGTTCACCGAACACGTCCAGCACGTCGTTGCCGCCCGCCAAGTCGCCTGTCGCGAACAGCAAGCCACCAGCCCCGATCGTTACCGTGTTGACGTCATCGTCACCTAAGATGACCGCTTCGGCGCCATTGAAGCCTCGTACTACGCCGTCAACGTTGAGGGTCGTGCCGCCGAGCAGAAGCATATTCGACGTCTCCAGCGTGCCGTCTACATCCAGCGTACCTGCCATCACATTGACGCTGTTGAAACCCTGGGCTCCGATCAGGGTCGCAATTCCCGTGTTTTCCTTCTGCAGGAGCTCGAAGTTGGTCGTGTTACCAGCGTCGAATGTAAAGGCGTTGGCGTTGTTCAGCACGACGGTGTCGCCTGCGGTGATGGAGTTGCCGCCGCTGACGACGTTGCTCAGTACCGCGCCGTCGTTGAGGGTCAGCGTGTCATCGCCGTCACACAGGTCGATGGTGCCGGTGCCCGACACCGTGCCGGACACTGTCATGGAATCGTCGCCATCGCCGCAACCATAGCTGCCGTCGACGTTCAAGGTGGCGCCGCTGCCAACCAAGGTGCTGAGCGTGCTGCCCAGGGTCGCCGTTACGCTGCCGGCGGGCCCGATGTTCAACGTACCACCCAGCACGCTGACTTCCTGCAGATCGGTCGCGCCGGGGCCGTTGAGGTTGAGAGTGCCGGTTCCGGTCTTGGTCACGCCTTCGAAGCTGACCAACTGGCCCAGGTCGACGGTCAGATTGATGTCGTAGACGCGGGTATCCACGCCAGCGCCACCGTCGATGGTGCCGATGACATCAGTGCCGTCGTGCACCGTGAAGGTGTCGTCGCCATCGCCCAGCGCGAAGGTTCCGCCCTGCGTGTCGAGCGTGCCAACCACGTCGAGCACATCGTCGCTGGCCCCGAGGTCGCCGGTCGCGACCAGCGTGCCATTGACCGCCACCGTATTGATGCCGGCGCTGCCAGTAATCGTCGCCGCCGTACCGCCCGCGCCCTGCAGCGAACCATCGACATTGAGCGTCGTATTATCGGCAAGCGTCACCGTTGGCGTAGTCATTGCACCGTCCACATCCAGCGTGCCGCCATTGATCGCGGTGCCGCCGCTGAAGCTCTGTGTCCCGGTCAGCGTCGCCGTGCCGGTGTTGTCCTTCTGCAGGAATTCGAAGTTGACGATGTTGTCGCCGTCGAGGGCAAGTGCACCGGCGTTGTTCAACACGACCGTGTCGCCTGCGCCATGCGCGCCACCGTCGAGTGGATTGGCCAGCCCACTCAGGTCAGCGCCGTCGTTCAAGGTCAGTACGTCGTCGCCGCCGAGCAGGTTGATCGTGCCCGTGCCATTGACCGTGCCCGACACGGTGAATGTGTCGTTGCCTGCGGTGCCTTGGTACGTCCCGTCCACGGTCATGGTCGCGCCCGAGGACACCACGGTGGTTTGCGGATCGACGATCGTCCCCGCGGCGATGTTCAGCGTCCCGCCCTGCACCAGCACCGTATCGAACTGCGAAGTCACCAGACCGTTGATATTGAGCGTGCCGACATTGGATTTGATCAAGGTTTCGAAATTGACCGCGCCCCCCAGGGCCGCAGTGGTGGCGATGTCAGCCGTCAGCGTATCGATGCCGAGGCCACCGTTGATCGCGGTCGTCAGACCGCTTAGATCCGCGCCATCCTGCAGCGTTAACTGATCGTCGCCATTGAGCATGTCGACGGTGCCTGCCCCCGCTACATTGCCTGCAACGGTGAGGCTGTCAGAACTTGTGGTGAAACCCAGGCTGCCGTTGACGTTCAGCACCGCGCCGCTGGCGACCATCGCGTCGGATACGCCGGTAAAGCCGGCAGCGGCATTGATGTCCAACATGCCGGCCAGCACGTTGACGGTCGTGAAGTCCGAACCTGTCGGGCCATTGAAGTTGAGTGCGCCGACGCCGGTCTTGGTCAGGGTTTCAAACCCTTGCACTGCGCCCACGTCTGCGCTGGTACTGATATCAGTGGCGAAAGTATCGGTGCCCGCACCCGCCGTCACGGCGCCGATGATGTGGGTGCCGTCGTGGATGTTCAGCGTGTCATCGCCGCCGCCGAGTGCGAAAGTACCACCGCCGGTGTCGAGCGTGCCCGCCACGTCCAGGACATCGTTGCCGCCATCCAGATCGCCACTGGCGACCAGGTTGCCGCCAGCCCCCACCGTCAAGGTATTCGCGCCGGCACTGCCGGTGAGCGTGGCCGCTGCTCCACCAACACCCTGCAGCGAGCCATCGACATTGAGCGTCACATTGTCGGCCAGACTCACCGATGGCGTTTCCAGCGCACCCACCACATTCAGCCCGCCGCCGTTGATCGTGGCACCGACACTGACGCTTGTACTGCCGGTCAGGGTGGTGACGCCGCTGTTCTGCTTGAGCAGGCTTTCGAAACCTGCGGTCGCGCCGCCGTTGAAAGTCAGCGCCAAGGCATTGTCGAGCAGCAACTGGTCGTTGCCGGTTCCGGCGTTGATGCCCACGCCGCTGATCGTGGCGCCGTCACGCAGGGTCAAGGTTTCGTCCCCCGCGCCCAGATCGAGCGCGGCGCCACCGGTGTTGAGCGTACCCGCGAGGATGACGTTGTCGGTGCCGTCGCCAAGGCTACCGTTTGCTTGCAGCGTTGCGCCGCTGTTGATGTTGATTGTGTTGGCGCCGGCGCTGCCAGTGAGGATGGCGGTCGTCCCGCTCATGCCCCGCACCGTGCCATCCACGTTCAAGGTGGTGGCGTCCGTCATCGAAAGGGTCGGAGTATCGAGCGTGCCGTTCACATTCAACGTGCCACCGTTGAGTGCAGTACCGGCGCTGTAACTCTGGTTGCCGGTCAGGGCCAGCATGCCCGCGTTCAGCTTGGTCAGTTGCTCGAAGCCACTGAAACCGCCGAAGGTTCTCGCCAGCGCGTTGTTGATCACCAGGCTGTCGGTGATGCCGGCACCCGCGTCGATACCGGCACCGTTGATCACTCCGTCATTGATGGTCAGGGTGTCGTTGCCAGCACCCAGGTTCAACACCGCGGCACCCGTATCCAGTGTGCCCGTCACGTTGAGGGCATCACTGCCATCGTCCAAGTCGCCGTTAACGCGCAGGGTCGCACCGCTGTTGACGTTGATCGTGCTGGCGCCTGCGTCGCCGGTGATCACGGCAGTCGTTCCGCCCGCTGCCTGCACGGTGCCGTCTACGTTGAGGGTGGAGGTACCACTCATGGCGGTGGAGCCGGTGTTCAGCACACCATTCACGTCCAGTGTGCCCGCGCTCACCATGGTGGCGCCGATGCTGTTGTCCGCGGTCAGCGTGGTGGTGCCGGTGCCGATTTGAGCAAAAGTGCCCGGACCGCTCAGGGTGGCATTGAAGATGACCGTGTCACTGCGGTTCATCGACAACCTTGAGGTCGCCGCATCGACGATCACGTTGCCGGTGCCGAGATTGCCCGACGTGTTGCCGTCGCCGATCGTCAGGTTGCCGTCGTTGATGACGGTGTTGCCGGTGTACGTGTTATTGCCGGTCAGGGCCCAGGAGCCGCTGCCGTTCTTGGCCAGCGTGGTGATACCGGTACCGCTGTTGCCGATCACACCGGCCACGGTGTTGCTGTCGGTGTTGGTGCCGCCCAGGGCGACGGTGCGCGCCAAGTTCGGACTCAATAGCCCGATCGTGCCGGTATTGGTGAAGTTGACCGCGCCCGTACCCGACGATTCGAGGAACGAAACGCCGCTCGCCAGCGTGAACAGTCGATTGCTGCTGTCGCCCACACCGGTGTAGCGCAGGGTCGAGCCGTTGCCGATCACCAGATTGGAGGCCGCACTGGATGCTGCACCGATACCGCTGGCCGCGCCGCCATTGCTGAGTTTGCTGACCCCAAGCACGCCGCCGCTGATGGTGGTGACACCGGTGTAGTCGCTGTTATTGTTGGTCAGTATCCAGGTGCCGGTGCCGGTCTTGGTCAGCGAGCTGACGCCCGCGCCGTTGTTGTCGAGCTGCGCCGACAGCGTGTTGTTGCCGGTGTTGGTACCGTTGAGCGTCAACGTGCGCGCGACGCCGGCGCCGGTCAACGCAATGGCGCCGACGCTGGTCAGGTTCCATGCTCCTGTGCCCGAGGAATCCAGCGTGCCACCGCCCGCGCCGAGCGTGAACAGGCGGTCGCTGCTTTGGCCCGCGCCGCCGTACGACAGGGTGGCACCACCGTTGATGACCAGATTGCTTGCGGCCGCGCTGCTGGCTCCGGTACCACTGTTGTCGCCGCCATCGGCCACGCAGTCGACGGCCAGGGTGCCGCCGTTGATGGTAGTGGTGCCGGTGTAGCCGTTGTTGCATCCGGTCATTCGCTGGGTCTGCGCGCCGTTCTTGACCAGGTTGCCGGTGCCATTGATGTTACCTGCATAGGCAACGCCAGCTGTATTGTTGCCGGTGTTGATCGTCAGCGTCTGCCCGCCCAGGTTGATGTTGCCGCCCGTGGTGCCGCCACCTTGCAACCAGGTGAACGACGGATTGAAACCGTTCGCATCCAGCGTGGCGCCAGCCACGTTACCCATGTTCAGGTAGCCGTTGCCAAAGGCCGTGGCTGAGCCGGCGCGCAGGATGCCGGCCTGATCAACCACCGTACCGCCGGTATACGTATTGTTGCCGGACAGCACCACCGTGCCGGGCCCTCTCTTGTACAGGGTGCCGGCGCCGCCCACCGCCCCACTGATGCCCAGGGTGGTCGCCGAATTGGTGACGTTAAGCACGCCAAACCCGCTCTGTATTGTGAGTCCGTGATCGATGTTGACGCTGCCACCGGTGTAATTGAGAGAACCGCTATTGAACAGTAGGTTGGAAGCAGCGCCAGTCGCTGCGCCAATACCGCTTGCCTGCCCGCCATTGGCCAGACAATCGACGGTAATCTGGCTGCTGCTGTTGATGGCGGTGGCGCCAGTGTAGGTATTGTTGCAACCGGACATGACCTGAACGCCACCAGCCTGCGTGTAGCCGCCGCTACCACTGATGACTCCGCCATAGCTCCCGCCGGCGAGCGCCGTTAGTGTGGCGGAGCCCAGGTTTACGTTGCCAAGACCCTGGAGCGCCCCGATCGAGGTGTTGAAACCATTGAGATCCGCCGTGGCTCCGCTCGCCACGCTCAGGTTGTTGTTTGTGCTGCCAAAAGCCGTGGTAGACCCTGCGCGCAGCGTGCCGGCAGTGACCGAGGTACCGCCTGAGTAGGTATTGGTGCCGGAGAGCACCAGGGTGCCCGCCCCGTCCTTGCGAAAACCATCATCACCCACTGCCGTGCCACTGATGGTCAAGGTGGTGGCCGCATTGCTGACGCCAACGGCACCTACGCTGCCGCCAGCACCGGGGGTGCCGACGGTGAAACCACGATCAGTGCTGGTCGTACCACCGAGGTAATCGAGTGTGCCGCCATTGAGGATGAGATTGCCCGAGGCATTGCTGGACGCACCGATGCCGCTGACCTGGCCGCCATTGGCCAGAGTGTTGACCGCCAGCGTGCCGCCGGAGACGGCGGTGATGCCGGTGTAGTCGTTGCCCGCGTTGCCCAGCGTCAGCGTGCCGGCGCCGGTCTTGGTGAAATTGGCGCCATCGGTGCTGGTGACCAGGCCGTTGAAACTCAGGTTGCTGGCGGCACTGGTGACCTCGACGGTACTGCCCAGGATCGAGCCGGATTTGGCGATGGTGAAACCGCGGTCGCTGGTCGTCGTAAGGCCGGTGTAGCGCAGTGTGCTGCCTCCCAGGAACAGGTTGGACGACGCCGCAGACGAGGCGCCGATGCCGCTCGCCGTACCGCCGTTGGTGATGTTGCCGACCGAGAGGATCCCCTGCGACACGGTAGTGGCACCGGTGTGGGTGTTGTTGGCATTAGTCAACGTGACCAGCCCAGTACCGGCCTTGGTGAAGCCAATGCTGCCGCCGTTGTCGACGATCTGGGACGCGATGGTAAAGTTGCCGGTGCCGTTCTGCTGGATGCCCAGCACACCACCGCCAGAGGTACCGGTGAGCGAACCTCCCGTGATTGTCTGATTATTGGCCCCGACCGACGGCGCAACGATGATGGTGCCATCCACACCTAGGGTATTACCGGCGCCCACGGTCACGGTGGAGTTGGCTGCCGCGGTGTACTGCAAGCCACCGATCTGCTTGCTGCCGCTCACCGTGCCGGAATAGGGCGAGCTCGCAGTGCCACCGGCATCGCTGAGGATCTCGTTGTTCAGCCAGGTGGAAGCATTGTCCTTGTTGACATAGTCCGCCGTGGTGAAGGCAAGGATGTTGCCACCGACCACTTTGGTGTAATTGGTGCCATTGACCGTGGCCCAACCGCCCAGAGTGCTATTGGTGGTGGTGATGTTGCCGCTGCCCGGCAGGTTGAAGTTGACCAGGCCACTGGTGCGGGTGATCGCCCCCAGGTTGAGCGCCATGCTACCGCCGGTGCCGGATGTCGCGCCGATCGTGTTGTTGCCTCCGGTGACGGAGAGACCGTTGAACGTCTGCGTATTGGCCTCGCCAGCAGCACCGATCGCATTGAGCACCCCGCCGCCCATGTTCAGGGTCGAGGCGCTGGAAATGATGTTGCTGGTGGGTGCGGTGGCTGCACCGTAGTCCAACCGCAGCGTGCCGCCGTTGATCGTGGTCGCACCCGTATAGGTGTTGGTCCCAGTGAGGGTCTGCGTGCTGGCTCCGGTCTTGACGAGGCCACCGCTGCCGGTGACGTTGCCGGCGTAGGCTGTACTGATACCCGCAGCATCGTTCAGGGTCAGCGTCCCCGATCCCAGGTCGACGGTGCCGCCCGTACCGGCCAACGAGCGTACCGTGATGTTCAGATCGTTGAGGTCCAGCGTACCACCGCTGTTCACGGCGACCCCACTGGTTGCTCCAAAGGCCGTGGTGCTGCCGGCGCGGAGCGTGCCGCCATTGACCGTGGTGCTGCCGGTGTAGGTATTGGCGCCACTGACCACCCAGGTGGAGGCGCCGCTCTTGGCCAGGCCGCCCGTACCAGAAATGACGCCCGAGAAGAGGTTGTCGGTACCCACGTAACTGCCGCCGAGCGTGCCGGTGTTGGTGAGTGCCAAGGTGCCGCTGAGCGCAAGCGCGCCGGTGCCGTCGTTGTTGATCGCGCCGCCGTTTAGCCCCCATGTCCGATTGCTGCTGTCGCCAGCGCCGGTGTAGGTCACGGCGCCATTGGTGATGCCGATGCCACTCGCCCCCGTGCCGGTGCCAAAGGAACTGGCGGTGCCGATGTCCTTGAACGAACCGGCCCGCACGGTTACACCGTTGATGCCGGTGGCGGTCGTATACGTATTGACGTTGCCAAGCGTGATGGTTCTTCCGGCGCTACCGGTATAGGAGACCAACCCATTGCCTGAAATGATGCCCAGCAATGACATGTCGGCCGAATTGGCATTGAAGTTAGTGCCATAGGTGCTACCACCGGCCACGACCATGTTGCCGGTCAGTGTCAACGCGCCCGTCCCAATGTTGCGGAAGGTGAGCGGCGCCACGGTGCCCGCGGCGTTGAGTTGCCAGTTGCGGTTGGAACTGCTGCCACTACCGGTATAACTCAGTGTTGCACCAACGCCACCGCCGGACCCAAGCGTGATGGTGCCATTGGCCACCGTCGTTGCCGCACCCAGGGAACTGGCCACGCCCAGATCGGCGATGGAGTTGAACGAAAAGCTACCGCCATTCCCATTGCCGAAAATGGTCGCCCCGGTATAGGTGCTAGCGGCGTTGGTGAGGCTGACACCGCTATTGAGCCTGAGTCCGCCTGCGCCGGTGAAGCGGGCCGAACCCACGCCGGCGCCGCTCAGCAGGACGCTGCCGCTGGTGAGGGTGATGTTCCGGCTCGTTGCGAGGGCACCTGTACTGCTCAAGCTTGTGCCGCCGGCGATGGTGACGCCGTTGCTCGCCGCCCCCAGCGCGGAATCGCCGTTGAGGGCCAGGCCGCCGGTATTGACCACGACACCACCACTGAAGGTGTTGGCACCGTTGAGACTGAGGGTACCGGCCCCCGCCTTGGTCAGACCCGCGCTGCCAGCCAGGATCGAACCGATGGTGGAGGCGCCAGTGACGGTGATGGTGGGCGTGATCCCCCCCAGGGTCAGGGTGCTGCCGTTGAGCGTGTAACCGGTGCTCTGGAAGGTGAGGTTATGTACGGTGATCGGCGTGCCCAGGGTCACGGTGCCGGCGGTGCCGCCGAAGAAGGCGTCGTCCAGGGCGGCGTTGTTCCAGGCGCTATAGGGGCCGCTGACACCGTCGTTGTTGGGACTCCAGAAAGCGCCGGAAAGACTCCAGGTGCCTGTACCACCCGAGCCCAGTGTCGTGCCGTTGGTATCCCAATACCGATCGGCTGCCTGCAGCAGCGAGCTGAACGCCAAGCCCACAGACAGCAACAAGACCAGTATTTGGAGTCTGCGACCCCGCCGCCCACCGCTGCGACCTTTGCCATGGGATTTCGCATACTCGCTGACTGCTACGAAAGTACCTGCACGTCCATTCCAGACAAGGCGAAATACATGATTCATGGACTTTCCCTTTTTTCTTATTGGGTTGTGCCCTGCCGAGCTTCCCGCTCAACAGATCCGCGCTGACCGCCCCACGCAGTAAATGCACGCCGATACGTCAAATCTAGGCAGGAATATCACTAAGAAAATTCTGAAAATGCGCAATTGCCCGTAGCGTCGCTCAACAGGCGGTCGGAGAAATGCCCAGCGGCACATGAATTGATTGGCTAAAGTTTGCGAGCGCTCTGGAGGTTGCGCACCCTTGGGGACGGTTCGCGCGCGCAATGCCGAAAAAAAGACGCTATCCGGCAGTGGCGCAACTCAAGTTAAGGGTAATGACGAGCCCGCGCACAATGTCTATCCGTGCGGGTTTGGAAAGCATGCATTTTGCATGTTGCTACGAAAAATCTCGTCCGAGCAGTCAATTTTTTTCGACGCAAGTATTTCCTGACCGACTAGCCTATGAAGAGTCCCGCTACGCCCTCAATTGGTTTTGTCGAGACTTCATTATGCAGTGGCCATCACATTCTTTAGCGGTCCGACTTACGGCAGGTATTGTTTCCATCATTTTGTTTGTCTATGCGCTGGCGGGGCTGGCGCTCTACCAGAGCAAACACCAGCATGAGCTTCGAGCGGTGACCACCACGGAGAACCTGGCGCGGTCCTTGGCAATCAACGTTTCCGGCATCCTTGATAAAGTTGACGTCGGCCTGTTTGCTATAACCAGCGAAGTAGAGCGGCAAATGGCTGTCGGAGGCATCAATGGGGCGTTGCTGAACGGGTTTCTAACACAGCAGCAGGTGCAGATTCGGGATTGCGAAGGGCTGTGGGTGGCGGATGAGAAAGGTGATGTCCCCTGGGGAACAATAATGACCGCCGGCAAAATAACGAATATAACCGATCGAGAGTATTTCCAGCGCCTGCATGAGAATTCGCATCTCGGAATGGTCGTATCCAAGCCTGTGATAGGACGCACCACAAAAACCTGGTCGGTCCTCCTGTCCCGACGCATCAACAACGCTGATGGCTCCTTTGCAGGTGTGGCGCTGGGCTCGTTGCGCATGATGGAGTATTTCAGCAACATGTTTTCCACTATTGATGTTGGAAAACACGGGGTCATTGCTATTCGTGATGATGAGATGGCGCTCATCGTCCGGTATCCGACAGTAGCCAATGAAAGCGGGCAAGTTGGCGCCAGGTTGGTTTCAGCCAAGGCTACAGAAGCGACTCGATCGTCCCCGGAGGCAGGGAGCTACACCGCAGTTACCCCAGTAGACGGCATCGAGCGCCTCTACACCTATCGAAAAATCGCGAATTACCCTCTCTATGTTTTCGTCGCAAAGAGCACCGACGACTTTCTTGTTCCCTGGCGAAAGGAAGTGGATATAACGCTTTTACTACTGGCCGTTTTCACCCTGGTTATTCTTGTTTTCACGCGTACCAGCTACAGACGTGAAACTGAATCGCGCAGGGCGAAAAAAATGGAGCTCTTTCGTACCGCGTTTCGCACCAGCCCGGATAGTCAATTCATCACCTGCCTAGAGGATGGGCGAATTCTTGAGGTCAATGACGGATTTACGCCCGTATTCGGCTGGACAAGGGAGGATACTACTGGCAAAACGGTTTTTGACATCGATATCTGGCGCTATCCGGAAGAGCGTCATACGTCGGTTCGTCTCTTGCGGCAAAATGAATATTTCATTGATCGTGAAGCTGAATTTGTAAGCAAGGATGGCCGAACGTGGCCCGGTCTGGTTTCGGCGCACGTTATGACTCTGAATGACACGCTGTGCATTCAAGCGATCATCCGGGACATCAGTGACCGAAAGGCTGCCGAGCAACAGATCCAGAAACTATCGTTCTCTGACCAGCTCACGGGGCTTCCAAATCGCCGACTCTTTATGGATCGGCTAGAACAAGCATTGATTTCGAGTGCTCGCCATCAATGGATAGGCGCATTGATGTTTGTCGACCTTGATGATTTCAAGTCCATCAACGAAACCTTGGGCCACGGCCAGGGTGACTTATTTCTGAATGAAATCGCCCAACGATTGAGGCGCTGTGTACGGGAGGGCGACACCGTTGCCCGCCTTGGGGGCGACAAATTCGCTTTTATTTTGGAGAACCAGAGCACCCATCCGCAGGCGGCGGCGAGCCATGCTGAAAACATTGGCAAAAAAACGCTGCTGGAGATCGGGCAGCCTTATCAGCTATGTACCTCTACACTGCACCGAACCTGCAGTATCGGCATTACTCTATTTGGCGAGCAGAATGAGGATGCAAGCGAACCCTTGAAACGCGCCGAGTTGGCCATGTACCAGGCCAAAGCGTGCGGACGCAACATCTTGCGCTTTTTCGACCCCAAAATGCAGGCGATCGTCAGCGCGCGAATCGCGCTTGAAGATGGTTTGCGCGAGGCGATCAAGCAACACCGGATCCTGTTGCACTATCAGCCGCAGGTCACGGACGAAGGTCGCATTACAGGCGTGGAAGCGTTAGTGCGCTGGAAAAACCTGCGCGATGGCATGATTTCTCCGGCAGAGTTCATTCCACTGGCAGAGACGACTGGCTTGATTTTTCCGCTAGGTCAGCAGGTATTGATAATGGCCTGTCAGCAGTTGGCGGTATGGGCAGAAAGATCCGGATTCTCGCACCTGAGCATCGCCGTCAACGTCAGTACTCGGCAGTTTAATCAGGATGACTTTGTCGAACAAATACGCTCTGTGCTCAATCGCAGCGGTGCCAATCCTCATCGTCTCAAGTTGGAAATTACTGAGAGTATGCTGGTCTCCAACGTCGAGGATGTGATTGCCAAGATGAATGCGTTGAAATCCATCGGTGTTGGCTTTTCGCTGGACGACTTTGGAACCGGTTACTCCTCCCTGTCGTATCTCAAGCGCCTGCCGCTGGATCAACTCAAGATCGACCAGGGATTTGTACGCGATATCCTAGTTGACCCAAACGACGCTGCAATTGCCAAGACGGTGGTCGCATTGGCAAGCAGCATGAGCTTGTCAGTCATTGCTGAGGGGGTTGAAACACGAGCACAACGTGACATGCTGGCTGCTATTGGTTGCCATAACTATCAGGGATATCTATTTGGTCGCCCCATGGACATAGATGCATTAGAGGATTTCATCGAAGGTGGAATTGATCTAGTTCGTCTAGACCGTTCGGTGGATCGGAACAAGTGAGTCATCCATCGTCTTGTCGAGAGAGTTGTTCACGGCATGAATCTGTCACATAAAGCCAAGAAAAATCAACTGATACAACCCTGTAGTAACACACTTGTTTGCCACTACAGGTGGGGAATTGCACTCCTCTTGACCAAGCATTTTCGGCGATATTACGCGAGTTCTGCATGAATGTGGTTCGACTCTGCTCTGGTTACGATCTGAAGGTGAGTTTGCCGACTGGTTCTCGATAGCGTTGGGCACGCTTGATACGCTCTTCCCTCCTCTCAAAAGCAGAAGTTACGCGATCGATGAGCGTCGATTTGTCAAGCGGCATGATTCTTTCAGGGCCTAGTAAGTTTAAATTCTGCGAGGACGTCACCTTGATCAAAATATAGAACTGGTGAGCAGCGTGCATTGCCTGAATGCTTACCTTTCGCAGGCAACTTTGGCAGGTCACTACACCAAAGCTGATTCCTTCAGAAATTTTCCGTGCCGCCGATAACCAAAAGAGTTGGACTACACTTCCGGAGTTTCAATGCTTGTAAGCAGTTATAACAGCCTATATGTCCTGCTATCCCTGATTGTCGCGATCTTAGCTTCCTATACGGCGCTGAACATGGCTGGTCGTGTCACGCGCACCCAAGGAAAAGCCTCGGCACTTTGGCTGGCGGGCGGTTCATTCGCCATGGGCACCGGCATCTGGTCAATGCACTTCATCGGTATGCTGGCCTTCCAACTGCCCATCGAATTGGGCTATGACTTGACCCTCACTGGCCTATCGCTGGTGATCGCCATCGCCTCCTCGGCCTTCGCCCTTTGGCTGGTATGCCAAAAGGAAATGCCGCTGTCTTGGCTGCTGGTGGGCGCGGTGTTGATGGGTATCGGCATTGCAGCCATGCACTATACCGGCATGGCGGCGCTGCTGATGAATCCCGTGGTGGAATACGTTCCGTCGCTGTTTGTACTGTCGGTGCTGATCGCCATCCTCGCCTCTGGAGCGGCGCTATGGATAGCCTTCCGCCTGCGTGGAGAAGGCAAGTACATCAATCGCGCGCGCCTCTGCTCCTCCCTGGTGATGGGTTGCGCCATTGTCGGAATGCACTACACAGGCATGTCAGCAGCAAATTTCCCACTGGGTAGTGTATGCGGTGCGGTCAACACAGGTATCGATAGTAAATGGTTGGTGGTGCTGGTGATCCTGATCACCTTGGCCGTCTGCGCAATTGCCCTGATTATCTCGATGCTCGACGTCCGTACCAGCCTACTGGCCAACTCCCTTGATCGCGCCAACAGTGAGCTAGTGCAACTGGCCCTGCACGACAATCTGACACGTCTGCCCAATCGCATCCTACTCAACGACCGCCTTGAGCAGGCGATTCAGAAAGCCGCCCGGCAAAAGAGCCAGTTTGCCGTGCTGTTCATGGACTTGGACGGATTCAAATTGGTGAACGATACCTACGGCCATCACACCGGCGACCAGTTGCTGGTGGAAGTGGCTACGCGTATCAATAATGCCAAGCGCGGCGAAGATACGGGCGCGCGCTTAGGGGGCGACGAATTCGTGCTGCTGATCGACCTCGCCGAACCAGATGACGCTGCGGCTCTCGCCCAACGCCTGGTGGAAGATATCAAGGCCCCATTCGTCTTGGGGCGGCAGACAGTACATGTTTCCACAAGCATTGGTATTGCCATTTTTCCAGTCGATGGTCATACCGACCATGAGCTTATGGTCAACGCTGATGCGGCCATGTATCACGCCAAAGAACAAGGTCGAAACGGCTACTGTTTCTTCGAAAGAACCATGAATATCAATGCCCGCCAGCAACTGCAGTTGCAGCAGGAGCTACGCAAGGCCCTCGACCAGAATGAGTTCATCCTGCACTACCAGCCGAAAATGATTGCTCCCGACGGCCCTATGACGGGTGTTGAGGCCCTGTTGCGATGGAACAGTCCAAACTGGGGCCTAGTGCCGCCCGACCGCTTTCTGCCCCTAGCCGAACGAACTGGGCTGATAGTGCCAATCGGGAACTGGGTAATAAATGAAGCCTGTCGGCAGATGGCCGAATGGCACGCCCTAGGTAAAGGAGAATGGAGTATTGCGGTCAATCTATCGACGGTACAATTGGCCAATGCAGGACTGGTTGACATCGTGCGTACAGCACTGCAAAGCAACGGTCTGCCACCTCGCTTTCTGACCCTGGAGGTAACCGAGTCTACTGCCATGCGCGACGCGGAAGCCGCGCTGATCGTCCTCGATCAGTTGTCAGCGCTGGGAGTCAGTATTTCCATTGACGACTTCGGTACCGGATATTCCAGCCTGCTTTACCTCAAGCGCCTACCAGCCAATGAGCTGAAGATCGACCGAGGCTTCATCACCGAGCTGGCTAAAAACAACGACGACGCGGCCATCGTTTCGGCGATAGTAGCGCTTGGCAAAACGCTGGGTCTGAGGATCGTCGCCGAGGGTGTGGAAACCTCTGAACAACAAGAGATGCTTACAGAGCTGGGGTGCGACATCTTGCAGGGTTACCTACTGGGCAAACCGATGAGCGCACAGGGGATGCTGGAAAGCTTTAACACCTCCAGTAATCCTGCAGCGGCCACAGGCCCAGCACTAGCAGTGCACCGGTACGATTGATGTTCAAGATCATCACCCAACCAGCCTCCTCCGCTCCTAATACTGGTCTAACCTTTCTTTCAGATTCATCGCGTGGTTCTGTTCGATAGAGGGTCAAGTCATCACGAAGGTGACTGTTCGCAACTTATTGATCGAGGTGCAGTACTGCTTGGCTCCAATCCTGGCGGCCTTGACCTGTCTTAGCGATAACGGGCTGTTTGACTTCGACCGAGCCCTGGCATTGCGGCTGGGAGAGTCAGCAAGAGGCATCTGACTGGCGTTGCCCCATCCTTCTACTTGGAGCTCTAGGCGTTATGATCACCGCCGATACCGTATTCTTAGTCGTCGACGACGCAGACACCATGCGCAGGGTCAACAGTAGCCAACTAGAGCGCTTGGGTGCACGACACATACTAACCGCCGCCAATGGTAAAGAGGCATTCGCGCTACTAAGGACGCGTAAGGTCAACGTCATTCTTTCCGACTGGAACATGCCAGTCATGGATGGCCTCACGCTGTTGCGCAAGGTACGCAGTGACCCCAAGTTGGCCATGCTGCCTTTCATCATGATTACCGCAGAGAGCTCCCGCGCCCAAATCACCGAGGCCATCGCTGCCGGGGTCAGCAACATTCTTATCAAGCCCTTTACCGCCAACGACCTTTCGCAGCGCATAACGCGTGCTATGAACCATCGTCCTCGGTTGCATTCGCCACCAGTGATTGCTGAACCAACTCAAGAGTCAAAGGAGGAATACCGTCCGACATTGCTGGTTGTCGATGACGTACCGGACAACCTAGCGCTGATTGCCGGGTTGTTTCAGGACGAGTACCGCATACTGGCAGCGCGCGACGGACGCCGTGCGTTGGCCCTCTGTACTTCCGAGACCCCGCCAGATCTTCTTCTGCTGGATGTAATGATGCCGAACATGGATGGTTTCGAGCTGGCCCAGCACCTGCGCAGCCATCCCAGCGCTAGCCGCATCCCGATCATCTTTATCACCGCCATGAGCGATCCGGCAGCCCAGCTGCGCGGGTTGGAGCTGGGCGCAGTGGATTTTGTCAGTAAGCCGGTGGATCCCAAGTCGCTACACCTTCGGGTAAACAATCTGTTGCGCCTGGTCGAACAGCGCAACGCGCTGCAGCAGGAATACGACACCATGCTGGAGCTGGAACGCTTGCGTGAAGAGGCCAGCAGTATTTCACGTCATGATCTGAAGGCGCCGCTGTGCAATATCCTCGGCTTGGCCCGCAGCCTGCTCGAAGGCGGCAATCTGCTGCCACGCCAGATGCAAATGTTGCATAGCCTGGAAATCGACAGCCAGAACCTGCTAGGAATGATCGACATGGCTGGCGACATCTACAAAATCGAGACCGGTAATTTCGAACTTAAGCCGGTCGCGGTCGAACTGCTGCCCCTGGTACGGCGCCTATGCGAATCGGCCAGGCTGACCTATCAGGCAAAAAAATTGACCATCGAGGTAGTGGCGGAACACACCAACGAATCAACACCGGTGCTAGCCAGTGGAGACGAATTGCTGTGTTTTTCGCTACTGAACAACTTGCTGAAGAATGCCTGCGAGGCGGCTCCTGAGAAAAGTCGCGTGCGACTGACATTGATACCTGCCGAGCATATCGAATTGGTAATGGAGAACCAGCCAGCGGTACCCGTAGCATTTCGGTCACGGTTCTTCGAAAAATACGCAAGCGATGGCAAATCTGGCGGTACGGGGCTGGGTACCTACTCAGCGAAACTACTCGCTGAAGCCCAGCAAGGAAGCTTGGAGCTGGAGATCGATGACGAGGCGAATCTGACACGCTTACGGTTGCAGCTGCCGCCTAGGAAATGAAGTTCTATACCTCGGCTGAACAGATCTAGACCTTGGCAGTACATCATGCTTGGTTTGATCGCCGCGTACTGTTCAGTACTTATGGTGGGGCCGTTGAACGCTGATAATTCCTAACTCGTGGAAGCTGTTCCCAATCTCGAGGATCAGTCCGCTCTGCGGAAATCCACTGAGCGAAGACTCGTCCAATACTATTCGAAAGCGACCAATGCGAAGAGGTCGAACCTCACGCCGGCGTGTGCTTGTGCTTTCGAGGCGCATCAGCAGCAGGGTAAGTGCGGAAACAATACAGACGATCGCCACACAGCCACTGACATTGGGAAATCCCAGGCACAAAAAAGCCACTCATCCGAGTGGCTTTTTTGTGAATCTTGGAGCGGAAAACGAGACTCGTATCGGGTGTCCTACTCGTTGAAATCTAAGGATTTTACTTTCTTTCCGGAGCAGGAAAAGACTTGATTCCGGACTTGTTTTGGAGGGGTATCAAGGACCAGAGGTATGATTCCCAGCTCTGCCATTGGGTCTACGCGAACATCCGTAAGTTGCCCAAAAAATCCAAATCAGAAGTAATAGCCGATATTCATATACAGCTGGTTTTCCCACTGATCACTACCACCAGCCCCCAGACTCTGGGTGAGGCTGCTGCCACCGATGACCGGATCATTCTTGCCGTACAACCATTCCGTGGCGATCCACAGTTTGCTGAGGGAGAACGAGGTGCCGAAAATCATCCGTTGCGAGGTCTTGAAGTCGTCTGCGGATTTATCGAAGGCGCTGTAGTTGGCGTACAGCTGCACACCGCTGATCTGATCGAACAGGTACTTGCCACCAACGTCGTAGCTCACATCCGCCACGTACAAGTTGCCGCGACTGGCGACGTTGTAAGTGGCGTCGTAACCGCCGAAAGTCACCAGTTCATCAGTGCCGGGGTTGCGCGGGGACATCTGCTGTCGCGCAGCTTGCAGTTGCACTCCCCATGGCCCGTTTTTACCGATGTAGTGCACCGCCACGGCATTGCGCCGGCCGTCGTTGTTGGTGTCGCGGTTCTCCAGGGACGAGGTCAGGCCAGAAATCCCGACTTCGGACTTCCACGGCCCCAAGTCCATCGCCTTGGCCACCCGCAGTACCACGGTGTTGCGTTCCTGGTTGTTGCTGCCGTCGATGACATAGCTGTCCGCTTCGGAGACAACGCTGGAGTAGGTTTCGCCCTTGCTGGTGCCTTTGCCCTGCGAGGCAGGGCGAACGTAGTAACCGGCCTGGATATTCCAGTCACCGCTTTGCTGGATGTACTTGGCGCCAAGTTCTTCCAGGTCTTCCAGTCCCACGACGTTGCCCAGGGTTTGATAGAACGTGCTGCCAAAATACGGCTGCAAACCGAACGGCACCTGGTTCAGACCGACCTGGATTTGTTGGTCAGGGTTGAACTTGTAGCCGATCCAGGCGAACTCGGCGAACTGGACGTCACCTACGTTTTCTGTGTACTGATAAGGGTAGGCTCGTCCGTAGAAACGGTACTTGGCCTCGCCGATCCAAGTATCAGAGTTGTACTTGGCGGAAAGGATCACGGTATCGAAGTTGAACTTCTGGATGTCGCGATCCGGGTCATAGTCCCAACGCGCCCGGACCGCGCCACCAAGATTGAGATTGTCAGTGACCTGTATCGCCATCGCAGGCGTGGACAGCGCGTACGACAGCGCCAGCGGGATCAATGAGCGCAAGGCCCGGGTGGTATTCAAGTTCATGGTCGCTCCGTCTTTAAGTTTTATTTTTGGCAACAACCATCCCGGCCACGGCAAAGCGCGGTCTGGATGAAATAGGTATGGCCCGCCGAGACTGAGGCTGGAACAGCGTCCAGGTGCTAGCGGGCTAAACGGTGTTTGAGAAGCCGCTGTCGTTTAAACTTCGGCGTCAGTTGCGTTGAAGTTCTTCAACCACAGCGGCACAAGCACGGAAGGTGTCCAACGTCCACTCTGGATTGATAAAGTCCGGCCAACTGGAAAGCTTTACGATCGCCACTTCAGCAGCCGGATCCCAATAGATACTCTGACCAAATACTCCGCGCGCCGAGTAGGTGCCCTGTTCACTGTCCAATACCCAGCACTGATTGCTGTAAGCCGCAGTCGGAAAGCTCTTGGTGTAGTAGCCGTAGAGGACTTCGAAAGCGGGTGTGGAACCACGTCCGCATGCACGCACAAACGTCTCTGGGACGATCTGCTGGCAATTGAAATGTCCACCCTGCAAATACATCTGGGCAAAACGCCCGAGATCACGCAGCGTGGCGCTCATCCCGCCATCGGCCAATGCAGTTCCAACACAATCGAGGGTGATATTCGCGTCTTGCTCTGCCCCCAGTCTTGACCAGATCTCTCGACTCAACAAAACGGGGAGCCGCTCGCCGCACGCCCGCTCACAAACCCAGGCCAACACGTCGGTATCCACCGAGCGATACTCAAAGAACTGACCATGCTCACGGTCTTTACTCAGCGACTTCAACAAACCATAAATGCTGTCAGGAGACTCTCGCTCTCCCCGTTCACGCCAACCCGAGGCGATATCCAACTGGATGAATTCAGCATCCGGATCGGTGTAGTCCTCCCTGAACCTCACGCCCGTGCGCATATCCAGCAGATCCTGTACCCGGGCATCGCCATAGCCGCTTGCCGAAAGCTCGGGCACATAGTGGCTGACGTGCGCTTGGGGATCGATTCTGCCCTGGCCTATCAACCTGCCGACCAGGCTGCCGACGATGGTCTTGGATACCGATTGCAACAGATGCAACGTGTGCGGCTGCATACCATTGAAATACTGCTCGGAAACCACCTTGCCCTGATGAAGCACCAAGAAACCATCGGTGTAGCTATCGGTCAGGAAGGTCGCCAGATCGGTTTGCCCGCCGTCGACCCGCTGGAAATGTACGTCGTCCAGTGAACGCTCGTTGCGCTTGAGTTCGCTGACCGGCCCGGGACCACGATGAATAGCAGCCACCGGAAACAGCTGGCTCATGTGCTGGAACGACCAGCGGTTATAGGGCGGACTGTCCCAGTTGTGCTGACGGACTTGCTTTTCCCGGGGCGGCGGATAGCCCTGCATCAGCCTTAAATCCTGATAACCAATGCCAGGAGCGGTCATGTCATTTTTATTGTACATAGGGGTTCAGCTCTCATCGTTCAGAGGGTGGTGGCAAGAAAAACGGTGGCCATGATCCTGGGTCTCGGCTGGCACCTCTCGGCGACAACGCTCACTGACCCTCGGGCAACGGGGCGCGAAGTGGCACCCGGTAGGCCGGTTCAAGGGGCTGGGGATCTCGCCGCTCAGGACTTGCAACTGGTCACGGCGTTCCGGGTCGATGGAGGGCACTGAATTGAGCAGCGCACGGGTGTAGGGATGACGCGGTCGACCGAACACCTGCCCCACAGGCCCGGCCTCGACGATGCGCCCCAAGTACATCACCAGCACCTGCTGCGCCAGATATTCGACCGTCGCAAGATCGTGGCTGATGAACAGGTAGCTCAGGCCATTATCGGTCTGCAGCGTCTTGAGCAATTGCAGCACTTGGGCCTGGACCGACACGTCCAGCGCCGCCGTAGGCTCATCGAGGATCAACAGTTTTGATTCCAGCGCGAGGGCCCGGGCGATAGCGATACGCTGCAACTGGCCACCGGAGAATTCATGGGGATAGCGCTCCATGTGTTCCTCGCCCATCCCCACATTTCCCAACAGCGAGAGAATGCGCGCGCGCAAGGCACTACCGCGCAAACCAAAGGCAACCTTCAGCGGCTCGGCAACAATTGCCTTGATTGTCATTTTCGGATTCAGCGAGGCGTAAGGATTCTGGAACACCATGCTCAAGCTCCTGCCCCGCGCCCTGGCATCAGTAGGCAGCGGGTGACCTTCGACCAGAATTTGCCCACTGTCGGCTGGCAGCAGACCGAGCAAGGTCGCGGCCACCGTACTTTTTCCACAACCGGATTCCCCCACCAGCGCGACCGTCTCACCGACCTGCACCTCCAGGCTGATGTGGTCGATGGCGGTCACCAGGCCGTCGCGGCTGGCGTAGGTCTTGTGCAACTGAGTGACGCTCAGCAGTGCGGGCTGTTTGTTGTTATTCATAGCCGTTTACCTTTCAAAGAAGCCTCACACCTTGACCAACGTGTTGTGACAAGCCACCCAGTGTTCCTCGCCGATTTCCACCCTCGGCGCAGCCTGGACGCATCGTCCGGTGGCGCGCTCACAACGCGGGTTGAAGGCACAGCCAGGTGGGGGAGCCGCCATGTTCGGCACCTGCCCAGGGATGAAGCTCAGGGGCTGAGCCCCCTGCCCCAACTTTGGCACGGTGCCCATCAATTTCAGGGTGTAAGGGTGCGCAGGTCGCTTGAACACCTGGCCCACCGGACCGCTCTCCACCACTTCGCCGGCATACATCACCGCCACCCGATCACAGAGCGAAGCCACCACCCCAAGGTTGTGCGTGATAAACAGAATCGCCAGGTCCTGCTCCTGCGCCAGCTTGCGCAGCAAGGCGATGATCTGCGCCTGCACCGTGACGTCCAGCGCGGTGGTCGGCTCATCGGCGATCAGCAGTTTCGGTCGACAGGCCAACGCCATGGCAATCACCACCCGCTGCAACTGGCCGCCAGACATCTGGTGCGGATACTTGGCTAGCGCCAGAGAAGGATCAGGCATGCTCACCGCCTCCAGCGAGCTCAGCGCCTCGGCGCGGATTTGCGTCTTGCTCAGTTGCCGATGGCAACCGATGACATCGAACATCTGCCGTCCGACCGTGAAGAACGGGTTGAGCGCCTTCATCGGATTCTGAAAGATCATCGCCGCCCCTCCGCCGCGCAAATCCGCTAGCTGCGATACCGACGCACCGTTGACCTGCTGTCCGGCGACCTTGACACTGCCGCCCAGCCGAGCGGCCTCAGGCATCAATCCAAGGCAGGACATGGCCGTCATGGACTTGCCCGAGCCCGACTCCCCCACCAATCCAAGGATCTCGCCGCGCCTGACCTTGAGGTCGATGCCGCGTACGGCCTTTACGGTCTTGAACAAACCAGGGAAGGACACCGTCAGCCCTTCCACTTCCAGCACCAACTCTTGAGCGGCGTCGTTATTCGAAGCAGCGAGATGTTCGGGAGTAGACGGTTGCAAGGATTCGTTGATCATCAGCGCGTCCCCTTCTTTGGATCGAGCACATCGCGCAGCCCGTCGCCCACCAGGTTGACGGCCAGTACCAGGACAAAAATCGCGACGCCGGGGAACAGCACCGTCCAGGGATTTTCGAGCAATTGCGAGCGCGACGCCGCGGCCATCAACCCCCATTCGACCATGGGCGGCTTGGCCCCCAGCCCGATAAAGCTCAGCGAGGCAGCGGCGAGAATGGTGTAACCAAAGTCCATGGAGCCCTGCACGATCACAGGCGTGGTGGCATTGGGCAGGACATGGCGAAGCAAGATACGGAAATGACTGACACCCATGGAGCGAGCGGCATGGATATAGGTTTCTGAACGAACCCGTACTACCGCACCACGCATGATCCTCGCGTACCAAGGGAACCAGGAGACCGCGAGCGCTAACATGGCGTTGGCCAATCCCGACCCCAGCGCAGCGGTGATAGCGATCGGCAACAACAGCGGCGGAAAAGCCAGGAATACGTCCGAGACACGCATCAGCAGCGTATCAATTCGACCACCGAAGTAACCGGAAACAAGCCCAATCGGAATCCCGATCAGCATCGCGATCAGCGTCACGCTCACTCCGATGATCAGCGAGGTGCGTGCGCCATAAAGCACCCGAGAAAGGATGTCGCGACCAAACTCGTCGGTGCCCATCCAATGTACCCAGTTGGGTGCCATTAATTTCTGGGAAAAGACAATCTTGTTCGGTTCATAAGGCGCAAGCCAGGGGGCGAAGATTGCCGCCAGGACGATCAGCAGCAGTAACAGCGCGCCGAATACAAACAACTTGTTATCGCAGGCAAACGCCAGGGCCTTGATGCGCCATGATGGGGCTCGCGAGGGCATGGACAGGGATACGTCTTGGATACTCATTGGACTCGCAGCCTCGGATCAACAAGGTGATACAAGAGATCAACAATCAGGTTGATCGACAGATACGTCGTGGCCAGCACCAGGGTGGCCCCCATCACAGCGGGGAAATCATTCTGGGCAATCGAAAAAACCACGAAACCGCCCAGGCCGGGCCAATCGAAAACGAACTCGACAACGACTGCACCGCCGAGCAGGTAACCGAAGGTCAGGCCCACCACTGTCAGCAGCGGAATCATTGTCGCCTTCAAGGCATAGGCGTAATGGATACGCCACTTGGGTACGCCGTAAGAAACCGCCGTACGGATGTACTCCTCGGAGAGCACCTCGACCATCATGTTGCGGGTGATCCGGGTGACAGTGGCCAAGGTCACGACCACCAGGGTGAGCACGGGCAGCGTCAGGTGTTTGATGGCGCTCCACAGTGCTACGAAATTACCGGCCAGCAGCGTGTCGATCAGGTAAAAACCGGTCACGCGCTCAAAGGGGCTATCGAGAAGAATGGAAGCATCGATACGTCCTTGCAGGGGCAACCAATTGAGCTTGCCGTAGAACAGCAACTGCAACCCCATGGCCAAGATGAAAACGGGAAATGCCGTCCCGGCGATGGACCCCGCTCGTGCCACGTTGTCGACCACTGAGTTCTGCCGGGCCGCCGAGATGACGCCGATTGGCACCCCGAGCAGCACCACCCAGAACATCGCCAGGAATGTCAGTTCAAACGTCGCGCCTACCCGCCTGATGACCTCCTCCGCCACCGGCCGCCCGGTGCGCAAACTGGTGCCAAAATCACCCTGGAGAAGATCGCCGATGTAATTGAAGTATTGGATCGGCAGAGGTTTATCCAACCCCAGTTTTTCCCGCGCGACGGCAATCTGCTCCGCCGTGGGGTGGTTTCCCAGCATCATCTCTACCGGGGATCCGGGAAGAGCTCGGCTCAGAACGAAGGTGATGGTCAACACGCCCAGAAGAATGAAGAACATCACTACCAATCGCTGGGCTATATACTTCGCCATTTATACTACCTTTTGTGGCTAATAAACTTGGCCCTGACTTCTTACGCCCAGCACAAAGCCCTCAAAAGAAAATTAGCTCTTGAGGAGTAACCGGGCGAATCAACCGACTGTCGGTTTACAAGGTAAATCAGGCCTACACCTACAACTTCATCGCAAACAACTCGGCATTCAGCGATTCAAGTTGTAATAGAGAATTGCCTCATAAGCAGGGTTCAGGCTCTTTTCCATACCCTTGATGTCTTTGCGGGAGACACGTATCTGCTGCACGTCGGCGTACCAGATCGCAGGAGCGTCCTTAGCCAGGAGCTGCTGGGCCTGAACGTACTTTTCAGAGGATTTTGTCCTATCACTGCCTTCCAGCGCCGCCGCCTCTTCGATCAACTGATCAAAAATTGGGTTGCTGTAATGAGACAGATTGAACAGCGTTGCCTTCTCGGTATGGAACTCACTGAAAAGCCAATCGCTGGGTGTCGGATACGTTGGCCACCAAGCCATGGATTGCAGGTTGGGAGCGGTGTCCAACTTCTTCGCCTTATCCCAGATCACCCCCCACTCACCGGGGCGTAACTCCACTTCCAAACCAACTTGGGAGGCGGTCGCCTGGAAGAGTTCAGCAGCGTTTGCATAGACACCACTGATGTACTGCATCGAGACCTTCCAGTCCTGCTTAGGTACGCCGGAGGCTTCCAATAATTGTCGGGCTTTATCCAGATCGTAAGAAGCCATAGGCACGCTGGCATGCCCCCAGATACTGCTGGGCAAAGGTCCCTTGGACACACTGCCGTAGCCGTGCAAAATATCGTTGGTGACACCTTCATAGTCCCAGAGATATTGCAGCGCCTGACGAAATGCCACGTTATCCGTAGGGTACTTCTGGGTATTGATCAAGAACTGGAAGTTCTTCCACGAAGGCGCGGTGCTCACCTTGATGGCGGGGTTCTCTCCCAACACCTTGAGCTGATCAAGAGGGATATCCCAGGCGACACCGGCCTCGCCATTTTTGATCATCTGGGTACGTGTAGAGGCTTCCGATACGACTTTTACGATGACCCGATCGAATTGCCCTTCTTTCCAGCCTCCCCAGTAACCATCGAAACGTTCGAGTACCACTTGCTGGCCCTGTTCAACCTGGCCAAGCTTATAGGGGCCGGTGCCGATGGCGTTGGGAGCCATCATCCAGTCATGCCCTTTATCCACCGCCGCCGGGGCGATGATGTAAGCCGCATATTGACCTGCCGCGATCAGATTGGCCGGAGTGGGATTCTGGAACTTGAGCACTACCGTGTCGTCAGCGACGACCTCGACGGAATCCAGGGCTTTCCATACATACGCAGCGCCTTGTTTTAGCCCTTTGACGTAGTCGATGGATTTTTTGACCGCGGCGGCGTTGAAGGGCGAACCGTCATGAAATTTAACGCCGTGCCGCAGCTTGAAGGTCCAGGTCTTGCCGTTGTCGCTGCTTTCCCAGGACGTGGCGAGCCCAGGGGAAAACTCCTCGGCACTGCCCGGAGCGTTATAGACCAGAAGCGTCTCGTAGATATTGCCCAGCACCCGCACCTCTTCCGAAAACGCCGAGGCTGGATCCCAATCCTTGAAAGAGGCTCGATCAGCGACAACCAAGGTATTGTTTGCCGCACACACCAAGCCACTGGTCAACGGCGCAGACACGGAAAGCGCCATCAACCCTGCCATCAATGTTCTTTTGAAGTTCATCGGTGTTCCTCTTATTTTTATGATGGGCGCAGCGGGTCACTTGCACGAGCAGGCATTAATCCAGCTGGAATGAACGACGTAATTGGTCGTTCGTGAAACTGCCTGTTGAGCGGTGTGGCTCATTATTGATCTGCCGCACCGCCAGCTCAATTTCGCGAGCGCTAAGAAAAAAACGCCTGATGACGCTTGAAAGCGTCACCTGGCGTCTGTTTTTAAAGCGGGGTTAGAACAACGGAGGAACGAGGTTGAACTCACCCTCGGATGGGCGAATCAGCAGCCGCGCCCTCACCTCGCTGGGGATCTCAGGGGCATCAATCGGGAAGCAGCTGCAACTGGAAAGCGCGTTACGCAGATCGATCGATTCACCGAGGTACTCAAACACAATCTGCGCACCAAAAGGACGTCGAAAATTGTCGCCCGACACGCCGAGCACCAAGCCGTTGAGAAAGCGGAAACGACTGCGATAGGACGGGTAAAGCGCCGACCAGATATAGCCCCGAGACGATAGGTATTCGTGCTCGACGATGTAAATCAGATCGGATGAGGCAAAGCAGAACCCACGATATTTATTGATGCCGAAACTCTTCAGTTGGTCATCACCCAACCTCACTCGCTCGTAGGTTTTACTCAGGATCTTGTTGCCGGAACGGGTCAGGCGGGTAATCGACTTGATCACCTCCCCTGATCCGGAGGGCGACATCAAATAGACAAAGTAGTAACCCTGGTACTTCGACAGTTCCTGCGCGGAGCTTGGGAAAAAATCGGCTGGTACTGCGCTGTCCGGCTCTCGCACTGTGCGCTGTCTGTTGAGCAAAGCGCGGAACGACTCGTGCTCGGAGAATATTTCATCCTCATCCACCCCGAAAAAAGCGCATATCTTGCGAAGGGTGAACAGTGAGGGAGTCGCCTGCGCCCCCAAGTATTTGTTGAACTGCTGGCGGTTGATATCGAGGGAGCGGCACACCATCGCCACCGATTTATAGTACCCGCAGAGAAGGCGCAAGTTTTGACTGAAGTCTTGCGTCGACTGGGGTGAATTGGAACTCGCCATTTAAAAGTATTCCTAACGCTACCATGGACAACACGTTGGACTAACTGTCGCTTGGATCAGGGTTTCAGAAGCTTGGCATTCATTGCCAATCCGTGATTCACGCGAGCATTGAGCCCGACCATAGCGCCTGGGCGGGGGAATGTTCAACAAATACACACCCCGGCGTTTATAGAGTTGCAAAGATCTCAATGGTTGTAAGTACGCTCGTTGTGCTCGGTCAGATCCAACACCATCCATTAGCGCGCAAACCGGTCACCGCATTGATCACCTTGAGGACGACCCAACTGATGACAAAGCAGTAGACCGTCGTCAGCAACACGCCTTTGATTTGCGCCACGACCTGAGCCCCCATGGTCACGCCTTCGACCAAACCTCCCACCGACGGCACGCAGAACACCCCGCACAGCAGACAGGCCAAGCCTCGGGAACGTACGCCGTGTCACCAAGGCGCCAGCTTCAGTCTCTCCGGCATCTTGCGTATCTGACCGTCTCCGTGACTTCGTGCAATCGGATCCCCATCCTCGTCGAAGGCCTGCACGGCCAGTTCCGCCGCCACCGGGTCCACGTCGACTCGGCAGAAATTGTCATCCTGGGTGAAGCCCCACGCCCTGTAGTGCATGATGCCCTGGGCCGGACTGATGGCAAAGCCATCCTGGGTATTCGCAGCGCGTGAATTGTGGACGTAGCCAGCGGGGTCGCCATCGGCGAAAGCAAACGGCCAATAAAATGCGGAGGAGACGATGGAATAAGCCTTGAGCGCCGCAGCGGGGGCCGAGAACTCCAGTTGCGCCACGCTGGAGCAATGGATGTCGCCGGAGAGGAAGATCACGTTCTGCACGTTCCCGTCCACCATTGTTTGCAGAATCCGCCGGCGTGTGTTGGGAAAGCACGGCCAGGAGTCATCCTTCTCCTTGTGTTCATCGCTGAGCAAGGTGTCCACCCCGTTTGGCAGGAAGACGCTGGAAGATACGATGAACTTCGGCACGTTGCCGCGGGTTTGCTGCATGTGCGTCAGCCACGCGCATACCCGATCCAACTGGCTCGGTTCGTTGGGATCAAGAGAGGGCCGACCCAGTAAGTGATTGTCGGCCAGCCCCGGCAGGTCGGCGAGAAAGCGCTGGGTGCGGGTGTCCAGTACAAAGAACGGATAGCCGGCGCAAACGAAGTCGTAAAACAGGTTCAGGGTGCCCATGCGCTTGAGCGAGGCTGGCACCCCGTACGCCGGATCATTTACATAGCTGTCGGTGAAACGCGGCCCGTGACTCCACTGGTAACTCATGTAGGCACCAATGGCCAGGTTGAAGAGCATCCTTTTACCATTGCTCTGGTGCAGGCGATCCTGCGACCAGTTATCCTCGATTTCATGGTCATCCAGGATCATGTAGGTTGGCACGCGACTCAACAGCTTACGCATGTTCCGGGACCCGAACGCAATGTGGTAGCGCTCCTGAAACTCCGCGTAGGTATCCGCCAGGCCGATTGGCACCAGGCGATTGAACATGTCCGCATAGATCTGATCCCCGGCCATGAGTGACAGGTTGACCGGCCTTGCCTCGTGCTGCTTGAGCATGGGGCGAAAGATGCGGTCGGCTTCCTTGCGCTTCCATAGCAAACCTGGATAACGGCACGAGCCCAGCAGAAAACTGAGTGGGGATGCGGCTTGTCCTGGCGCTGGCTGTGTGGTGAACGTAGCCTCGGCAAACGCTTCGCCCAAACCATTTTCGAGATTCAACTTGTCGGCCCATACGGACGCGTCTGGGAGCTTGGACGCAATCTCCTCGCTGGTTACATTGCTGTCATTGGGATACGCGTCATCCTGATTCAGCGACGCCATGCGCACGGTGTAGGTGGTGGCGGGATTGAGCGTGTAAGGCTGCAGTTTTTTTTCCTCTGCCGCATCTTTCCAGAGGGACTTGTCTACGCCCAGATTCAACGTGCCGGTACGGTCGTATTCGCGGGGCAGGCGAAAATAGAAGATATCGCCCGGCTTTACCTTGCCGTTTTTTCCTACGACACCTAGCACGCCAATGGAGCGGACCTCTTCATCGAGTTCTTTTCGATCGAGGCAATCCGAGGCGGCAATCCACAGCCGGCACGAACGATAGGTAGTGTGTCCCACGATGGGACCGAGTGCGGGCGCGCGAAGCGTACTCATGTAGGGGCATCCTTCCAGGCTGGTTTATGCAACGGTTTCCGTCCACGTCCGAGCGAACCATTGCGAAGCAAGTGCAGAGGGGCATCGAGGACCGAGTTCAGTACCTGATTTCTTGTTTGAGATTGAAAAACACCTCCTTTGGGTGGTCTGGAGGAACAAAGTCCCTGCCTTACGCGGCAGCAAGCCGGGCCGGCCGTTCTGTTGCCGTAAGCAATCGCGTCGGGCGCGTAGCGCTGCATGATCACTGGAACATCGAGCAAGTGGTCATAATGCGCATGGTCAATCAGGAGGACTTTTACGTTCTTCACGTCCGGCAGGTAATCGGCGATACGCTGCTCATTCGCGCGAACAAAGATGGGGACGTTCGGATTGCTGAAGGACGGTGCGAGTAACAGGCCGTTGCCGTGCCAGTTGAGTAGCCAGCCGCCTACGCCGAGGTAGGTGATCTTCGGCTCGGTCAGATTGTGTTCGTTGGCGGTGGGCTCTTTACCACAGTCCTCCCGTGGAGAGCGATCTTCGGCGCAACCCACCAGGCCGGGAGTGAGGTCCTTGGCGCAGCCCGCCAGACACAGCAGCATCAGTGCAATGACCAGACGCATCGCCATCCTCCCTGACATCCCGAACATCAGTGCAGCCATTACACGCTAGTTTATTTTCCGCGGCACCGCTATATCGCGCTGGCTTCTAAAAAGAAATAACGCAATCGATTGAAATAGCGTTATTGCAGAACTCTGGAAAACGCCACAAAGGAGACTAAATTAGTTGACACCCCACCAACAACTGAAACTAGACACCCAAATGACCTAGTGCTAACGTCAGCATTAACCGACCCATTCGGCGCCATAAAGACTTATAGTCTATGAGCGACTCTTGTTCGCGGCATAAAAATAACGAACAGTGTTACGCTCGTGCAACAGTCTATAATCTTGTTTTCATTTCAGAGGGGATCGCAAAACATGCCTATTGTGCTCCCTAAAACCGATCATCTCGCAAACTCGGTCAAGCGAGCCAAGCTTCTGTTGGCATTCGCTACACAAGCCGGAATTCCGATTGCCGACGCTGACTTGAAAGCAGTAATTGGCGCAGAGCAGGCGCTCGATAAGGGGGAATTGACGCTTGACCAAGAAGCGGCATTTTGGACGTCGCTGTCGAAGTTGGCCGTCGCCGTGCGGCCAGTGACCATCGCCAGCCTTCAAGACACGGGGCTGGTTACCGGAAGTTCATTGATCGGTCTGTTTACCAATCGGGCCAGCAAATATGTCGCGTGGGGGTCGATGGCCACCTTATTGATAATACTCTGCGCACAAATTCAGGCGGTACAGCTTTCCTCGCGCATTCAAGGCCTTGATGATCTGGTCGCGAAGAACAAGACCTCCATTGATACCGTGTTGAAACTCTGGGTGGAAAGTCAAAATGCGACACTGGTTATAAAATCACTGGACCCTACAACCAACGTTCCCGTTACAACTGAAGCCAAGGCAAAACAAATCGCCGCCTACTCTGTCTTTGTAGCAGCCTATGAGCAAAATCGCGCAATACAGTCGGAACGCGCTTCCGCCGCCAACTTGCTGAATTTCTCCAGGACATTCTGGATGGTTACATTCTTTGATGAGCCGCCCATTACAACAAGGTCTTCTCCCAAAGATATTGCCCCTCCTATGGAGTCTTCCGAGCGCCCCACATTGTCACTAGGCGAGTCTGTTGATGAATATCGTCCTCGCCAACAGGCCCAAAACCAATACGATATTCTCTATCGCCTGCTCCTGCCAGCGTTGTACGGCTTGCTGGGTAGCTGCGTGTTTGTGTTGCGCTCCGTCAGTTCACAACTGGAGACCTTCACGTTCACCTGGACACGGCGCCTGCTTGGATCAGCGCGATTGGCCCTCGGACCGATCCTGGGCGTCGCGTCTCTGGTGTTGATCGCCCCTTCGAAGACGGACGCCTTGGGCAACTTACCTCAGATTGGGATCGCGCTGATTGCCGGGTACTCGGTAGACTTGGTATTGAATTTCATGGATAGGATCACGGCTGCTTTCGGGCATCCATCTTCAACACAATCGCCATCAGGCAAGCCTTAGGCTCTATACGCAAAAAGATATCGCAAACATCGCATGGAACAAGCCAGTTAAACCATGGCGGCATAGCTTTTCGCGAGCCTGTCGAAGCGCGTCATGATCCTGCGGTTCTCTTTCAGCCAGCCAAACATACGTTCGATGATATGGCATTGTCGGTACTTGGGCCGATCAAACAGTCTTGACAGGTCGGGTCTGGGTTTGCGCTTCATCGAGCGCAGCGGGATGGCGAGTTGCGTTCGATACTGATCGCAATATCGACGCAGTGCTTCAATGCCGTAACCCTCGTCGGTAAGCAACCCATTGCAGCGTTTGCGTGGGCGGCAACGTTATCTTGAGGGAATGCTTACATTATCCAGCAGTTGGGCATTACTGATATACATTTATCCCATTAGCAAAAACACATCCTGACTTTCAGAATTGGGCGATACAGTATATCGACACGACTGTCTCAGATGACGACCTGAACAGCATTACATTAAACCCCAATACATGCATTCATAATGCAGCGATGGAAAACATTGCAGGATTGTTCGGCAGAGTGCTACTAATACTTTGCTGGAGTCCGCACGAACGCGACGATAATTCTGGTAGGTTGCATGCCTATATCGGCCGCAATGCGTCACACGACAGAGATTCGCAGGCAACGGGGTCGACTACACATGAGTTAAAACATGAAAAATCAAGATAAAACCATTCGCAAGCTTGCCACGCAACGAGTTGCCAGTATATTTAACACCCCTATAGATACCTTTAATGAAAGTTCAGTATTTGGACGCGACCTCAAAGCCACTCGCCCTCCTGGTTTATTCAGAAAAAATGAATACGATGTAATCGAAGGTGACATACTGGACGTATGCACCAGAGAAAAATACAAATCGATAATTGCTGGAAAATTAACAATTTACACCGTCGGTGATTATTGCAACCATATGATTGAATGCTACAAAGCAAACCCGAAGGACGTAGTTAAAACTTTAAAAGCAGATTCCCTAGATCCTGACCTAGGTTGAGATTCGAGAGGCCACGATAGACGAGAAACGACTCACACCTCAGCACATAAATTTCAGACAAAAAAAAAGCCACTCATCTGAGTGGCTTTTTTTCTGAATCTTGGAGCGGGAAACGAGACTCGAACTCGCGACCCCGACCTTGGCAAGGTCGTGCTCTACCAACTGAGCTATTCCCGCGTCTTGGTGTGGCGCATTCTATAGATTCAGATTACGCCGTCAACCCCTTGATTCAAAAAAGTTTTATTTCGGCTCTACATCCGTCCGCAGATGCGGCCAGGCGGCGCGTAGGTATTGGACCATCGACCACAGCGTCAGGCCGGCGGAAACCAGCAACAGCGCATAGCCCAACAGCACCCAGAAACTGAAGTCCGAAGGGTTGGCCAGCAGGATCACCAGCGCCAGCATCTGCGCGGCGGTTTTCCATTTGCCGAGGTTCGACACGGCGACCTGGGCGCGGGCGCCCAGCTCGGCCATCCACTCACGCAGCGCCGAGACGACAATTTCGCGGCCGATGATCACCGCCGCTGGCAAGGTGAGCCAGAGGTTGCCGTGTTCCTGTACCAGCAGCACCAAGGCCACTGCGACCATCAGCTTGTCGGCCACCGGGTCGAGGAAGGCACCGAACGGCGTGCTCTGCTCCAGGCGTCGCGCCAGGTAACCATCCAGCCAGTCCGTCGCGGCGGCGAAGGCAAAGACCGAGGCGGAGGCCACGTAGCTCCAGTGGTACGGCAAATAGAACAGCAAAATGAAGATCGGAATGAGCAGGACGCGTAGAACGGTAATCAGATTTGGGATATTCATCGGCACAACTGGCTACAAGGTTGACGGGCATTCTACTCGCTGTGCAGGTTTGCATAAATCGACTCAGCGAGCTTTTTACTGATACCGGGTGCTTTGGCTATCTCCTCGATGCTGGCACGAGACAGTTCCTGCAATCCACCAAAATGTTTCAACAAGTCGCGACGGCGCGTCGGGCCGACGCCTGCCACACCTTCCAGTGTAGACGTACGGCGCGTCTTGCCACGGCGGGCACGGTGTCCGGTGATGGCGAAACGGTGGGCTTCGTCACGGATCTGCTGGATCAGGTGCAACGCTGGCGAATCGCCCTTGAGGGTGAACTCATGGGCAGCGTCGTTCAGGTACAAGGTCTCGAAGCCGGCCTTGCGCGTCGCGCCCTTGGCCACGCCCAGCAGGATCAGGTCGGGGACCATCAGCTCATTGAGCACATCGCGGGCCATGGACAATTGGCCCTTGCCGCCGTCCACTAGCAAGATGTCCGGCAACTTGCCCTCCCCGTCCTTCAGCTTGCCGAAGCGGCGCATCAATGCCTGGTGCATGGCCGCGTAGTCATCACCAGGCGTGACACCTTCGATGTTGTAACGGCGGTAATCGGACTTGATCGGGCCTTCCGGGCCGAACACCACGCAGGACGCCACCGTTGCCTCGCCACTGGAATGGCTGATGTCGTAGCACTCCAGCCGCTGCGGCGGCTCGTCCAGGTTAAGGACATCGGCCAGGGCATCGAACCGCGCCGCCACGTGCTGACGGTTGGCCAGGCGCGCGCCCAGGGCCTGTTCGGCGTTGGTCACGGCCAGTTGCTGCCAACGGGCACGGGTGCCACGAACGCGGTGGCTGATGGTCAGTTCACGACCGCGAAGCTTGTCGATGGCTTCGATCAGGGCCGGGAAATCCTCGTGGACCACGTTGACGATCAACTCGGCAGGCAAGTCGCGTTCCGGACTGCTGATGTAGTACTGGCCCAGAAACGCCGCCATGACCTCGGCCACGTCCTCCTCGATACCCACTTGGGGAAAGAAGTTCTTGCTACCCAGCACACGACCGCCCCGCACGCTGATCAAATGCACGCAGGCGCCGCCCGGATTGATGAACGCGGCGATCACATCGACATCACCGCTGCCCCCTTCCATGCTTTGCTGGTCCTGCACGCGGCGCAGCAGGCCAATCTGGTCGCGCAGCTCGGCAGCCCGTTCGAACTCAAGGTTGACCGCCGCGTCTTCCATGGCTGCCGACAGTTCATCGGTCAGCGCATTGCTGCGGCCTTCCAGGAACATCACCGAGTGACGCACGTCTTCGGCATAGACCTGCGGCTCGACGAATCCCACGCAAGGCGCCTTGCAGCGCTTGATCTGGTATTGCAGGCAGGGCCGGGTGCGGTTCTTGTAGTAGCTGTCTTCACACTGGCGAACGAAAAAGGTCTTCTGCAGCAGGCTGAGGCTCTCACGAATCGCCCCGGCGCTGGGATAAGGACCGAAATAGCGACCCTTGGCCTTTTTGGCACCCCGATGAATGCTCAGGCGCGGAAAGGCCCCGTCGGACAGAAACACATACGGGTAGGATTTGTCGTCGCGCAACAGGATGTTGTACGGCGGGCGCCATTCCTTGATCAGCGTCTGCTCGAGCAGCAGCGCCTCGGTTTCATTGGCGGTGATCGTCGTTTCGATTTGCGCGATGCGCCCCACCAGGGCGGCAGTCTTCGGGGCGAGGCCGGTCTTGCGAAAGTAACTGGCCAGGCGCTTCTTGAGGTTCTTGGCCTTGCCGACATACAGCAGGCGTGCGTCGCCGTCGAACATGCGGTACACGCCGGGGCGACCGCTGCAAGTGGACAGGAACGCGCTTGGATCAAACAAATCAGTCATTTTCAGGCGCTGGCATCGACCATGCCGTGGCGCACCGCCAACAGTGTCAATTCGACGTCACTGCTGATCGAAAGCTTCTCGAAGATACGATAGCGGTAGGTGTTGACGGTTTTTGGCGACAGGCACAGCTTGTCGGAGATGATCTGCACCTTCTGGCAACCGACAATCATCAGGGCAATCTGGATTTCCCGCTCCGACAGCGCATCGAAGGGAGAATCGTTGGTTGGCTGGAACGACTTGATCGCCAATTGCTGGGCGATTTGCGGGCTGATGTAGCGTTGCCCGGCAAAAACCAGACGAATGGCCTGGACCATCTCGTTCAAGCCAGCACCCTTGGTGAGGTAGCCCGCCGCGCCCGCCTGCAACAGCCGGGTGGGAAACGGATCCTCTTCGCACACGGTCACCGCGACCACCTTGATGTCCGGGTGACTGCGCAGCAGCTTGCGCGTGGCCTCAAGGCCGCCGATGCCAGGCATCTTGACGTCCATCAACACCACGTCGGGCTTCAATTCACGCGCCTTGATCAGGGATTCTTCCCCGGATTCAGCTTGGCCAACTACCTGCAGGCCGTCTATGTCAGCCAGCATTCGTGTAATGCCCGTACGGACGAGATCATGGTCATCGACCACTAACACCCTAATCAAGCAGACACCTCACGATTTGGTCTTATTTGGGTTGCACAACACCTTAGCAAAAAGCGTCCGGCAGACCTAGCGCAAAGGGACAGATAAAAGTTACAACACGTCTTTATTGAGATAACGCGCGAGGCTTCAAGCACCGGCGTCTCGCTGCATCCTCAGGAAACACTCGTCCTCGCCCACGACGTGCAGGCCCATGCGTTCGTACAACGCCCTGGCCGGATTATCCTTGAACACCGTCAGGCGCAGCGCCGGGCGACGCTCCACCCCCACCAGGCCCCAAACCTGTCCGATCGTCCAGGTCCCGGCGCCCTGCCCGCGAAACGACGCGTCGATCTGCAGCTCCCGGATATACAACGCCCGGGCGTCACGACTGAGACTGACAAAACCCAGCGCCTGGCCGGCACGACTGATTATCCAGTTCTGACGAATGATCCAGGCCAGATCGAATGCTTCGTCCTGCCAGAGCAAATCATGCCTGAGGTAGTAAGGAAGCATGTTGTCGCAGGTCAGCTGCCGGGCGAAGTCGATGTCCTCGCTCGTTGCGGCACGCCACTCGAAGCTCATGAATACCTCATTAAAGCACTGCCACCGGCACGACTTGCCCGGCCCAGCCGTTGGCGTCGCGACGAGCGATCACTAACAACTCGCCCGTACCCGACGCCGCCGCGAGCAGCGCACCGTCCGAGCCCCAGATGGCGCTGCGGCCAGCCGACTCCCAACCGCCAGTAGCGCCGCCATGATTAGCCATCAGCACAGTCATGGCATGCTGCCGGGCATAGCCTTGCAACAACGTCGTATCGGGCACGTAGCCACCTTCGGTAATCAACACGCCTGCTGCATACAGCGTAGCGCCCTGCCCGGCTGCCGCGGCAGCATGGCTGGCGTGGGAGAAATCGGCACACACCGCCAGCGCGATGCGGTCCTGCCCCATCGTCAGCATCGAGCCGCCATGCCCCGGGGCGAAGGCGACTTCTTCCCCCGGATGCAGATGCTGCTTGCTGTACACCCCGAGGGAGCCATCGGCACCGAGGACCAACGCGCCGATCAACACCGGAGCGTCGGCCGACAGTCGAATGGGCATGCCCACCACCGCTGTCAGGCCAAGCTCGCGGGCCAAGTCGCGCAGCGGTTGCAATACGCCATCCTCCGGCAGGATGGCCAGATCCGCCGCCAGGCCGCGCTCGTAGCCGGTGAGCGACAGCTCAGGAAACACTAGCAACTGCACGCCCTGCTCAGCGGCCGCCTGCATGAAATGCTGATGACGCAGAAGGTTGGCGTGAACGTCCCCCGCGATGGAGATCGACTGGGCGGCGGCGAAGGCTGGAGCGGTCATGAGTCATCCTTGGGAGGCGCTGCAAACCTGAAGTTTGTCATAAAGCCCAGCGGACTCAAGCCGGGGTGAACCATTGCATGCCCTCGATAGAATTTTCTGATTGAACCGGCGCCCCGTCCTCAAGTAAGCTCAGGGCCATTCATCGGAGACAGACCATGTTCAACGCCCTCTCACCGCTTCAAACCGCCAGCGCCCCGCGCTCGGTTGCGGCTGCCCGGGCGAACAGCGTTCAAACTCCGGTCAGCTTTTATTTTGGGTATTGGTTTAGCCACTGGCGCGCCTGATACCCAACCGGCGCCCACTTTAAACGGGTCGCCTTCCAGAGTTTTCCAAACCCCCGGTCGGCCTCCCGACCGGGGGTTTTGTTTTTTCAGGCCCCACACATTTGCAGCACCAGACAACTTGAGGATTGAGCCATGAACTACGCCACTTATTACCGTTACGACAGTTTTTCCGCCTGGCGATTTACCAGCCACCGCTCGGGACAGCCTGCCGCCTCCGATCGGTCACCTACCGGTGGCAAGCCTCAATTGCGGGCCAATCCGGCCAATTGTCGAACACCCCACTAGGACCGGCGCGCGGGAATGAACCCGCTGCCCGTCCAGGAAGCCAAATCATGAATTCGTCCGTCTCCGCTTTGCCGCTGTCCACGCTCAACCCTGCCAACGAAGCCCTGACCCTGCGTCTGCCGAGCTCGTTGCAACTCAAGCACCAATTGCCGCTCAGCACCGCGTTGAGCCATCAAGTGAGCGCCCATCGCCAGGCCATCCGCGCGATCCTCGAGGGTGAGGACTCCCGCCTGCTGGTCATCGTTGGCCCCTGCTCGATCCACGACCCGAAATCCGCCCTCGAATACGCCGCCAACCTGGCTCGCGTGGCCCATGAAGTGAGCGACAGCATGCTGCTGGTCATGCGCGCCTACGTGGAAAAGCCCCGCACGACCGTAGGCTGGAAAGGCCTGGCCTACGATCCTGGCCTGGATGGCAGCGATGACATGGCTGCCGGCCTGACCCTGTCCCGGGAACTGATGCGCGAAATATTGCAACTGGGCTTGCCCGTCGCCACCGAACTGTTGCAACCCATGGCCGCCAGCTACTTCGATGACCTGCTCAGTTGGGTCGCCATCGGTGCACGCACCACCGAATCGCAGATCCATCGGGAAATGGCCAGCGGCCTGGGCATGCCCGTGGGGTTCAAGAACGGCACGGACGGCGGGGTCGGCATTGCCTGCGATGCCATGCGCTCTGCCGCCCATCCCCATCGGCATTTCGGCGTGGATAGCCAGGGGCATCCAGCGATCATCCAGACGCCGGGCAACCCCGACACCCACCTGGTGCTACGCGGCGGCCATCGCGGGCCGAACTACGACCAGCAGAGCGTCACGCAGATACACCACGACCTGACCCGCCTCAAGATACCGGCCAGGATCATGGTGGACTGCAGCCACGCCAACAGCGGCAAAGACCCGCTGCGCCAACCGCAGGTGTTCAACGACGTGCTGGAACAACGGCTGCAAGGGAACCGCGCCCTGATCGGCATGATGCTCGAAAGCCATCTGTTCGAAGGCTGCCAACCGCTGAGCCCATCGATGCGCTACGGCGTCTCGGTCACCGACGGTTGCCTGGGCTGGGAGTCCACCGAGCTATTGCTGCGCGAAGCCCATCGCAAGCTGCGATTGCCAGCCTGAGGTCCGAATGCGCCCTCTTCTGGGATAAATACTGTGGCTTGTCTGGATCATTGTGGTGAGCACTTGCTCCCGTTGGGCTGCGCTGTAGGAGCTGTCGAGTGAAACGAGGCTGCGATCTTTCCATTGCCAATTGAGTCTGGAGCGAAAGATCAAAAGATCGCAGCCTCGCTTCGCTCGACAGCTCCTACAGCGACCAGCGGGAGCAGGCTCTCTCGCCACAGATCTATCGCCCCTCCCAAGTGAACAGCATTATCTTCTCTGGGAGCGCCTCGCTCAGCCTGGCGCACTGGAACGAACCTGGACCGTCACCCACTCGGAACGCTGGCTGACGTCATCCAGGCGCTCGACCTGATAGAACACGTCCACCGACCTGTCGCCTTGATCCTGCCAATACACCGCAGGAATCACAAAAGCGAGCGGTTGGCCCGCCGTGGCCTCGGTGATTTCGCGTTCAAGGACATAAGACGAGTTTCCGTTGCACTGCAACCAGACCAACTCGCCCGCCTCAAGCCCGGGATCATCGACGACAATCGTCACCCCCTCTTGCAAATCGTCGACATCCAGCCACCCGTCGTTCATCTCCCGGATCCTGGGCGCCTTCAACGCAGGACGCAGCAGAGGACCGATGTGCACCGACAAGGGCTCGGCACGGCGCACCGAATGTCCGCGCCTGACGACATAGGCCAAGGCCAGGTTGTGCCCTACATGGGGAGCGATCAGCGAATGATCGACCCAGAGCGATACCTCACGACCGACAGCATGGGCTTCTATCTCCAGCACATCGCGCCAAAGCGCGTTGGAGTCCTTGCTGGCCGTCAGGATCAACCGATCGCCGACCGCCATCCTGGCGTAGGGCCGAATCATCACCCACGTTCCGTCAGGTACCCGACTCGGATCAAGGCTGCCACCGACCGCATCGTTGGCAATGGCAGGCAGCAGTTGCGGTGATACATCGCCGATGTCCAGTTGCAGATGTTGCGAAACCAGGGTGGCCGGCAACTGTTTGCCCGTCACCTGGTAGGAGAGCTCCAGCGAGCCACCGTCCAACTCGGCGATATGCGGTTCGCGCACGACGAACACGACGTCTCGCCCTACTTGCCGCTCCGTGACGAACCCGGCCACTTCATGTCGGTAAGGCTCTCCCTCGTTGTTGAGCCCATGCCAACGCAGCAGCACCTCATCCCCGCACGCCATCATCGGATAAGGCTTGACGGTAACGACGGCCTTGCGCCAAGCGGGGTCGATCACCCCGTCTCTGGCCGCTGCCAGGACCGGTGGCGGCAGCCTTGCTCCTGAGGTTGAACGGGATCGTTGAAGAGAGGGGTAAGTGATCATGTACAGGCTCCAGTCCTTGGATGAAGGCACCGTTTGCATAACGGCGCTCGATGGAGCCATTAAAACCCGTTCGCGCCAAACCCACAGCCAGACAAGACGACAACGGCGGTGGTCCCTGGCGTTCAAAGCTGTAGCTGCAAACGACTCGGGTTATAGGAGACCTCCTACACCTTTAGCCAGCACCGGGCTATTTCCCATTCTTCCCACTTTTTCTATTCCGGTTTCCCCGGTTCAGCGCGGTTTCTTCCTACACCGTCCATTACAGGCCTGGATTAGAGTGAAGTCGCAAATTCATCGTGAACCTCTTCGAAAAAGGTACGAACATGCAACGGAATGCAACCACTCAATTTCCCATCCTGTTGGTCCATGGGTTGTTCGGGTTTGACAGGATCGGCGGTTTCGAACTTTTCCATGGCATCAAACTAACCCTACGCGCAGGCGGTGCCCGGGTGTTCATCCCGTACCTGTCGGCCACCCATTGCAACGAGGCCAGAGGCGAACAACTGCTGGCGCAAATCGATCGGGTCCTGGCCGGCACCGGTGCCGCCCGGGTCAACCTGATCGGCCACAGCCAAGGTGCGCTGGCCGCCCGGTATGCCGCCGCGCTGGCACCCGACAAAGTGGCCTCGGTCACGTCGGTCAGCGGTCCCAACCATGGTTCCGAACTGGCCGACTTCCTGCACAAGGCCCTTACCCCCGGACGCTTGCCGGGGCATGTGGCAAGGGGCGTCGCCACACTGTTCGCCGATTTCATCTCGCTGCTTGACGGGCAGGCGCAGCTATCGCCCACCGCCGTCGCCGCGCTGGCGACGTTGACCACCGAGGGTGTGGGCACCTTCAACGACAAATACCCCCAAGGCCTGCCGAAGCACTGGGGTGGGAACGGCCCGGACCGGGTCAATGGCGTGCGCTACTACTCATGGAGCGGTACGTTGCGCGAGGCTACGGGGCAAGCATCGGAGCCTTTGCAGGGTTTCTGCCGCGCCTTTTCCGACTACTTCATCACCGAAGCCGAGCAGAACGACGGCCTGGTCGGACGCTTCAGTTCGCACCTGGGCAAGGTCATTCGCTCCGACTATCCAATGGACCATATGGAGGCCATCAGCCCAGGAGCCGGCATATCACGCAAGGGTACAGACCCCACAGAGCTTTACCTGCGCCACGCCGAGCGCCTGCGCAAAGCCGGCCTTTGATCGCCGGGTCCAAGGTTTTGACGCAATTTTGACAACAACCCGTCAATGAATCCGGTAGGCTCAACACCTTTAACTACATCGAAAGGAATTTGCCCCATGGCTAAAGCCACTGCCCGCCACATCCTGGTTTCCACCGAAGACAAGTGCAACGAACTCAAGGCCCAGATCGAAGCTGGCGCTGATTTCGCCGAAGTCGCCAAGGCCAACTCCTCCTGCCCGTCCAGCCGTCAGGGCGGCGACCTGGGTTCGTTCGGCCCGGGCCAGATGGTCAAGGAATTCGACACCGTGGTATTCAGCGCACCGATCAATGTGGTCCAGGGCCCGGTCAAGACTCAGTTCGGCTACCACCTGCTGGAAGTCACCAGCCGCCAGGACTGATCCCGGTACAGATACCCTTCACTCAAGGGTGATGTGATTCATTGTGGCGAGGGGATTTATCCCCGCTGTGGGAGCAAGGCTTGCCCGCGATGAACGATAACGCGGCTTAGCTGTTGGACCGTGGCGCGGTCATCGCGGGCAAGCCTTGCTCCCACAGGTCTTGCTCCCACAGATAAATCCCTTCTCCACAAGGGCTGGCGATTCATGCGCCGCTCGCGTACAAATCGTGTCATCGATCACCCGGCTTTAAGGCTGACAATGCGACTGGCGTTCCCTTCCCTGCTATTGACTGCCGTGGTCCTGCTGACAGGCGCCGTCGGCGCCGATGCAGCACCGCAACATGCCCTGACTGTCTATGGCGAACCGGCCAAATACGCCGAAGGCTTCGGCCACTTCGCCTACACCAATCCCCAGGCCCCCAAAGGCGGGACTATGCGCCGCTCGGCCATCGAGATCGGCCACTTCGACCATGTGCTGCCGTATATCGACAAAGGCATCGGCGTCAGCCAGATCGACGGGATGCTGTATTCGCCACTGGCCCAGCGCTCGCTGGATGAGCCCTATACCGTCTACGGCCTGGTGGCGCAGAAGATGGAGCGAGCCGACGATGGCCTGTCGCTGCGCTTCTACCTGAACCCGAAGGCGCGCTTCGCCGATGGCAAACCCATTACCGCCCAGGACGTGCGCTACAGCTTCGAGCTGTTGATGACCCAGGGCAGCCTGCGCTATCGCACCCAGTTCGCGGCGGTCAAGGACGTCGTGGTCGAGGACGAACGCACCGTTCGCTTCAACTTCAAGAACAACGAAAGCCGTACCCTGCCCCTGGACATCGCCACCCTGCCGGTCTTTCCCGAACACTGGTGGAAGACCCGCGACTTCGCCAACGGCGGCGGCTACGAGGCCCCGCTGGGCAGTGGCCCCTACCGGGTGAGCAAGGTCGATTCCGGGCGCAGCATTACCTTCAAGCGCAATGCCGATTGGTGGGGCAAGGACCTGCCGGTCAGTCGTGGGCTCTACAATTTCGACCATTTCAGCATCGAGTATTTTGGCGACACCGACGTCGCCCGCCAGGTGCTGCGCGGCGGCGCCTATGACTACAACCGTGAATTCTCCGCCACCGGCTATGCCATCGGCTATGACGGCCCGGCCCTGCAGGATGGTCGCCTGCAAAAGGCCCACCTGGCCACCCAAGCCCCCCAGACTGCCCAGGGTTTCGTCTTCAACCTGCAAAAACCGCAGTTCCAGGATCGTCGTGTGCGCCAGGCCCTGGCGATGCTCTGGGATTTCGAATGGAGCAATCGCCAGATGATGCGCAACGTCTATGTGCGTCAGCAGAGTTACTTTTCCAACACTGAACTCGCCGCCCGGGAACTGCCCGATGCCGGCGAACGGGCGATTCTCGAGCCTTTGCGCGGGCAGATTCCCGACGAAGTCTTCACCCAAGTCTTCCAGGCCCCGAAAACCGACGGCAGCGGCGTGATCCGCGACAAGCAACTGCAAGCCCTGGCGCTGCTGGAACAGGCCGGCTGGAAACCCGACGGCGACCGCTTGGTGAATGCCGAGGGCGAGCCACTGAGCTTCACGTTCCTGAACAGCCAGAACGGTATCGACCGCCTGCTGCTGCCCTATAAACGAACCCTGGCGCAAATCGGCATCGACATGAGCATCCGCCATATCGACGCGTCCCAGTACGTCAATCGCCTGATGAGCCGTGACTACGACATGATCATCACCGGCTACCCCGTCAGCACATCGCCGGGCATGGAGCTCTACAACTACTTCGGCTCGGCGGCGGCCAACGACCCGGGGGCCAACAACTACATGGCCTTGCAGAACCCGGCGGTGGATGCCCTGATCGACGGCCTGGTCAAGGCCACGACCAAAGCCGACATGCTCCACCACGCCCGTTCACTGGACCGGGTGCTGCAATGGAATTACTACTGGATTCCCAACTATTACCCGCCGGGCAGTTCGACCGTGTGGTGGAACCGCTTCGGCATCCCGAAAGTTCAGGCCAGTAATGACGAAGCCATCGAAAGCTGGTGGGAAGTGAGCACCACACCGTTGACCAACGAGCAGATGCGCGCCGAACGCATCAAGCGCGGCACACCCGGAGGGCCGCATTGATGTGGGCTTATATCGCGCGACGCCTGCTGCTGATCATCCCCACGCTGGTGATTATCCTGCTGGTGAATTTCGTCATCGTGCAGGCCGCGCCCGGCGGACCGGTGGAACAGGCCATCGCCCAGCTGCAAGGCATCGGCGGCGCCAGTGTCGGCGGTTCGGGCAATGCCATGACCGGCAGCTCCCGCGCCAGTCGCGGCCTGGATCCGCAACTGATCAAGGACATCGAGAAACAATACGGCTTCGATAAACCGGCCCACGAACGCCTGTGGCTGATGCTCAGCAGTTACGCTCGCCTGGACTTCGGCAAGAGTTTCTTCCGCGGCGCGACGGTCACCGACCTGATCCTGGAAAAGATGCCGGTGACCATTTCCCTCGGGCTCTGGGCGACGCTGATCACGTACCTGGTGTCGATCCCCCTGGGCATCCGCAAGGCGGTGCGTCACGGCTCGGCATTCGATGTGTGGAGCAGCACGGCGATCATCATTGGCTATGCGATGCCGGCGTTCCTCTTCGCGATGTTCCTGATCGTGGTGTTCGCCGGCGGCACCTCGCTGAACTGGTTTCCGGTGCGCGGGCTGGTGTCGGATAACTTCGAGTCGCTGTCGACGCTGGGCAAGATCGCCGACTACTTCTGGCACCTGGTGCTGCCCGTGACGTCGCTGGTGATCGGCGGCTTCGCCACCCTGACGATCCTGACCAAGAACTCGTTCCTCAATGAAATCACCCGCCAGTACGTGGTCACCGCGCGGGCCAAGGGCATGAGCGAACAACGGGTGCTGTACGGTCACGTGTTCCGCAACGCGATGCTGCTGGTGGTATCGGGCATTCCCCAGGCGTTCATCAGCGTGTTCTTCGCCGGCTCCTTGTTGATCGAGGTGATTTTTTCCCTCGACGGCCTCGGACGCATGAGCTACGAGGCCGCGGTCTCCCGGGATTATCCGGTGGTGTTCGGCTCGTTGTTCATCTTTACGCTGTTCGGCCTGCTGATCAAACTCGTCGGCGACCTCTGCTACACCCTGGTGGACCCGCGCATCGACTTCGCCGCGAGGAACGCCTGATGTTCAAGTTTTCCCCCTTGGGCCGCCGGCGCTTCGAACGTTTCAAGAAAAATCGCCGGGGCTGGTGGTCGCTGTGGCTGTTCATCGGCCTGTTCATCCTGAGCCTGGGCGGCGAGTTGATCGCCAATGACAAGCCGCTGGTGGTCAGCTACCAGGGTTCGCTGTATTTCCCGGTGTTCAAGCGCCATACCGAACAGGAATTTGGTGGGCAGCTGCCGTTCCAGGCCGACTACCGCAGCAGCTACGTGCAGAACCTGATTCACAAGGACGGCGGCTGGCTGTGGTTCCCACCGATCCCGTTCAGCGACGACACACCCAATTACGACCTCAACCAACCGGCCCCGAGCCCACCCTCGACCGTGAACTGGCTGGGCACCGATGACCAGTCCCGGGACGTGCTGGCCCGGGTGATCTTCGGTGCGCGGGTGTCGATCCTGTTCGCCCTGGCCCTGACCGCCATCAGCGCGCTGATCGGTATCGCCGCCGGTGCATTGCAGGGGTATTACGGTGGCTGGGTGGATTTGCTCGGGCAACGCTTGCTGGAAGTCTGGTCCGGGCTGCCGGTGCTCTACCTGCTGATCATCTTGTCCGGCTTCGTGGAGCCGAATTTCTGGTGGTTGCTGGGGATCATGGCGCTGTTTTCCTGGCTGGCCCTGGTGGACGTGGTCCGCGCCGAGTTCCTGCGCGGGCGCAACCTGGAATACGTGAAAGCCGCCCGGGCCCTGGGTTTGTCGGACCGCAAGGTGATCGTGCGGCATATCCTGCCCAACGCGATGAACGCCACCCTGAGCTATCTGCCCTTCATCCTCACCGGGGCGATCTCCACCCTCACCGCCCTGGATTTCCTCGGCTTCGGCATGCCGGCCGGCAGCGCGTCGCTGGGGGAACTGATCGCCCAGGGCAAGCAAAACCTGCAAGCGCCGTGGCTGGGGCTGACGGCGTTTTTCACCCTGGCGCTGATTCTTTCTCTACTGGTGTTTATCGGCGAGGCGTTGCGAGACGCATTCGACCCACGATCATGAAACGGCCATGAAGCAGAACCTTGAGATGAGCGACAACCTGATCGAAATCCGCGACCTGAGCGTGGCCTTCAACGACCAGACGGTGGTGCGCAACCTGTGCCTGGACATCCGCCCCGGCGAGTGCCTGGCCCTGGTCGGCGAGTCCGGCTCCGGCAAGTCAGTGACGGCCCACTCGATCCTGCAATTGCTGCCCGAGACAGAAGCCCGCGCCACCGGCAGCATTCGCTACCGCGGCCAGGAACTGCTGGGCGCCGAGGCCAAGACCCTGCGGGAGTTGCGCGGCAACCGCATCGCGATGATCTTCCAGGAGCCGATGACCTCGCTGAACCCGCTGCACAGCGTCGAGAAGCAGATCGGTGAAACCCTGATGCTGCACCGGGGCCTGGGCGGCAAAGCGGCGCGCCAGCGCATCCTCGAACTGCTGGCCCTGGTGGGTATCCAGAAACCTGCCGAACGCCTCAAGGCCTATCCCCACCAACTGTCGGGCGGCCAGCGGCAACGGGTGATGATCGCCATGGCCCTGGCCTGCGAGCCGGAGCTGTTGATTGCCGACGAACCGACCACGGCGCTGGACGTGACCGTGCAACGCAAGATTTTGCTGTTGCTCAAGTCCTTGCAGCAACGGCTCGGCATGTCCTTGCTGCTGATCAGCCACGACCTCAACCTGGTGCGCAGCATCGCCCAACGGGTATGCGTGATGAAGGCGGGAGAAATCGTCGAACAGGCGCCTTGCGAAACCCTGTTCAGTGCACCGAAACACCCCTACAGCTGCGAGTTGCTGCACGCCGAACCGGAAGGCGAAGCGCTGCCCCGGGACGAGCGCGAAAACGTGTTGCAGGTGCAGGACCTGCGCGTGAGTTTTCCCTTGGGCGGCGGGCTGTTCCGGCGCAAGGAATACTTGCGCGCCGTGGACGGTATCAGCCTGAGCATCCAGCGCGGCAAGACCCTGGGCATCGTCGGCGAATCCGGTTCCGGCAAGTCCACGCTCGGCCAGGCGATCCTGCGGCTGATCGACTCCGAAGGCAGCATCCACTTCCAGGGCCAGGCCCTCGATCAGCTGTCGCACAAGGCACTACGGCCATGGCGCAAGCAGATGCAGGTGGTGTTCCAGGACCCGTTCGGCAGCCTCAGCCCGCGCATGTCGGTGCAGCAGATCATCAGCGAGGGCCTGGAGGTCCACCAGCCTTCCAGCGCCGAACAGTGTGAAGCCCGGGTGATCCAGGCCCTCAAGGAGGTCGGCCTCGACCCTTCGACCCGTCATCGCTACCCCCACGAGTTCTCCGGCGGCCAGCGCCAGCGCATCGCCATTGCCCGGGCCTTGGTGCTCAAGCCAGCGTTGATTTTGCTGGACGAACCCACCTCGGCACTGGACCGCACCGTGCAGAAACAAGTCGTCGCCCTGCTCCGTCAGCTCCAGGAGAAGTACGACTTGACCTACCTGTTCATCAGCCACGACCTGGCGGTGGTCCGCGCCTTGGCCCACGACATGATCGTGATCAAGGACGGCAAAGTGGTCGAGCAAGGCGCCAGTCATGACGTGTTCGACGCGCCCCAGCATCCTTATACGAAGGAGCTGTTGGCGGCGGCGCATCCGGGGTGGGCATAATCGGCGTTATGCAGTTGGACCGCGTCGCGGCCTTCGCGAGCAAGCCCGCTCCCACAGGTGCTCTCGATCGTTCATACGAACACAATCCAATGTGGGAGCGGGCTTGCTCGCGAAGAGGCCCGAACAGAACCCACACATTCTGGAATTATCATGAACCCCACCGAAAGCCTCAAGGATTACAAGCGCGTCCGTACGCTGGCGATCCGTTCGTTGTTCGAAATCATCGAGCAGTCCAGCGAAGGCACGGTGATTGTCGACCGTGACGCGAATATCGTCTGGATGAACGAACGCTACGCCCGCCGCTTCGGCCTGAACTCGGCGCAGGAGGCGATTGGCCGGGCGTGCGAAAGCGTGATTCCCGGCAGCCTGTTGCGTGAAGTGGTGCGCACCGGGCGCCCGATCCTGCTGGACATGCAGGACACGCCCAAGGAACCCCTGGTGGTGATGCGCCTGCCGATCCACGACAGCGCGGGTGCGGTGATCGGTGCCATCGGCTTTGCCTTGTTCGATGAATTGCGCAGCCTGTCGCCGATGCTCAAGCGCTACCTGAGCATGCAGGAAGAACTGGCCTCCACCCGCTCGCTGCTGCGGGCGCGCCAGACCAAGTACAACTTTGCCCATTTCATTGGCACCAGCAACGCCGGCCTTGAGGTCAAGCGCCGTGCCCGGCGCAGCGCCAGCGCCGATTCGCCGGTGCTGCTGCTCGGCGAAACCGGCACCGGCAAGGAACTGCTGGCCCAGGCCATCCACAGCGCTTCGCCGCGCGCCCACAAGGCGTTCGTCAGCATCAACAGCGCGGCGATTCCCGAGTCGCTGCTGGAAGCCGAATTCTTCGGCACCGCCCCGGGGGCCTTTACCGGGGCCGACCGCAAGGGCCGCGCCGGCAAACTGCAGATCGCCCAGGGCGGTACGCTGTTCCTCGACGAGATCGGTGACATGCCGCTGCCGCTGCAAAGCAAACTGCTGCGCGTGCTTCAGGAAAAGGAATACGAACCGGTGGGCTCCAATGAGGTGCTGCAAAGCGACGTGCGCATAATCGCCGCCACCTCCATGGACCTGGAAGCAGCGATCAAGCGCGGAGAGTTCCGCGCCGACCTGTATTACCGCCTCAACGTGTTGCCGATCCAGGTCCCGCCGTTGCGCGAGCGCCTGGAAGACTTGCCGGCCCTGAGCGAAGCGATCCTTGAAGAACTGCGCAGCCAGCATGAACTGAACCACGCCGCCCTCGACCTGCTGCGGCAACACGCCTGGCCGGGCAACATCCGCGAACTGCGCAACGTGCTGGAACGGGCCGCGCTGCTCAGCGATGACCTGGTGCTCACGGCGGCGGACATCCGCGCCGCCATCGGCACGTTCATACCGGTAACCCACACGGCAAGCCCGAGCCTGGAACCGTTGCCGCAAGAAACTTTCAGCGAGGCCCGGGCACGCTTCGACCGGCAGTTGATCGAAACCACCCTCGTGCAATGCGGGGGCAAAGTGGTTGAAGCGGCCGAGCGGTTGGGGTTGGGGAGGTCGACGCTGTACAAGAAAATGGTGGCGTTGGGGATTGCCGAGTCTCAATAGAGAGACTTTATTCTCAAAATATAGACTTGTGATTCTGGAGCGCTTTGCGCTCATCGCGAGCAAGCTCGCTCCCACAGGGGATTGGGGTTCTCCTGAAGTACGCGGACAACTGTGGGAGCGAGCTTGCTCGCGATGAGGCCCGCCCCCCCACAAAAATCTCGAAACAGAGACAAACCTCTCGTTACCGTCCCACAACCCCAAACAATTTCCTTATATTTCAGCCAGTTACACACCTGGCACAAAACTCGCTAAAGCCCCCTCCACAGCTTCACCACAACAATAACAATCCAGGAGACACACCATGAGTGTGATCATTGCCTTGGCAGCCCTCACGCTGCTGATGGTCGCCGCCTACCGTGGCTACAGCGTTATCCTCTTTGCCCCCATCGCCGCCCTCGGCGCCGTCCTGCTCACCGACCCGTCCGCCGTCGCCCCTGCCTTCACCGGGGTGTTCATGGAAAAAATGGTCGGCTTCATCAAACTGTATTTCCCGGTGTTCCTGCTCGGCGCGGTGTTCGGCAAATTGATCGAGCTGTCGGGGTTCTCCCGCTCCATCGTTGCCGCGGCGATTCGCTTGCTGGGGACGCGCCAGGCCATGCTGGTGATCGTGCTGGTCTGTGCCTTGCTGACCTATGGCGGTGTGTCGCTGTTCGTCGTGGTGTTCGCGGTGTACCCGTTCGCCGCCGAGATGTTCCGCCAGAGTAATATCCCCAAGCGCCTGATCCCGGCCACCATCGCCCTCGGCGCGTTCTCGTTCACCATGGACGCCCTGCCCGGCACGCCGCAGATCCAGAACATCATCCCCAGCACATTCTTCAACACAACCGCCTGGGCCGCACCCTGGCTGGGCGTGATCGGTACGATCTTCGTGTTCAGCCTCGGCATGCTGTTCCTGCAACGCCAGCGCAACAAGGCCCAGCGCGTGGGCGAAGGCTACGGCACCGAGTTGCGCAACGAGCCGGAAACCGCCGAAGACATCAAGCTGCCAAACCCCTGGATCGCCGTTTCGCCGCTGCTGGCGGTTGGGCTCATGAACCTGTTGTTCACCCAGTGGATTCCCCAGTGGTATGGCAAGACCCACAGCCTCGCGCTGCCAGGCATGACAGCCCCGGTCACCAGCGACATCGCCAAGCTCACCGCGATCTGGGCGGTGCAGGCGGCGTTGCTGGTGGGCATCATCATGGTCTTGCTGTTCGGTTTCCGGGCCATTCGCAGCAAACTGGCCGAAGGCAGCAAGAGCGCCGTGGGCGGTGCGTTGCTGGCGGCGATGAACACTGCGTCGGAATACGGCTTCGGCGCGGTCATCGCATCCTTGCCGGGTTTCCTGGTGCTGGCCGACTGGCTCAAGAGCATTCCCAACCCACTGGTCAACGAAGCGGTGACCGTCACGCTGTTGGCGGGCATCACCGGCTCCGCCTCGGGCGGCATGAGCATCGCTTTGGCGGCGATGTCTGAAACCTTTATCAGCGCCGCACACGCCGCCAACATTCCTCTGGAAGTGCTGCACCGAGTGGCCGCCATGGCCAGCGGCGGCATGGACACCCTGCCCCACAACGGCGCGGTGATTACCCTGCTGGCGGTGACCGGGCTGACCCACCGCGAAGCCTACAAAGACATTTTCTGCATTACGCTGATCAAGACCCTCGCGGTGTTCTTCGTGATCGGTGTGTTCTACGCCACTGGCATTGTGTGAGGTTCCCATGACAACCCCTCTTTCGGGCAAGACCGCCCTGGTCACCGGTTCTACCAGCGGCATCGGCCTGGGCATTGCCCTGAGCCTGGCCAAGGCCGGGGCCAATCTGATCCTCAACGGCTTTGGCGATGCCTCGGCGGTGATCGCCGAGGTGCAACAGTTCGGCGGCAAGGTCGGTCATCATCCAGCCGATGTCAGCGACCCAGCGCAGATCGCCGACATGCTCGCCTACGCCGAGCGCGAGTTCGGCGGCGTGGACATCCTGGTGAACAACGCCGGAATCCAGCACGTGGCCGCCGTGGAAGATTTCCCGGTGGAGCGCTGGGACTCGATCATTGCCATCAACCTGTCCTCGGTGTTCCACGCCACCCGCCTGAGCCTGCCGGGCATGCGTGCCAAGGGCTGGGGGCGGATTATCAACGTCGCCTCGGTGCACGGCCAGGTCGGCTCGGTGGGCAAGGCGGCGTATGTCGCGGCCAAGCATGGGGTGATTGGTCTGACCAAGGTGGTCGGCCTGGAAACCGCTACCAGCAACGTGACCTGCAACGCCATCTGCCCGGGCTGGGTGCTGACGCCGCTGGTGCAAAAACAGATCGATGATCGCATTGCCACCGGCGTCGATCCGCAACAGGCACAGCATGACCTGCTGGCCGAGAAACAGCCGTCCCTGGAATTCGTCACCCCGCCGCAACTGGGGGAACTGGTGCTGTTCCTGTGCAGCGAAGCCGGCAGCCAGGTGCGCGGCGCGGCGTGGAATATCGATGGTGGGTGGTTGGCTCAATAAACTCCTTGCGATCCCTTGTGGCGAGGGGATTTATCCCCTACTTGTGGGAGCAAGGCTTGCCCGCGATGCCCGCTCCGCGGTTTAACAGCAAAACCGCGTTTTCGTTCATCGCGGGCAAGCCTTGCTCCCACAGGCCTTGCTCCCACAGATAAATCCCCTCGCCACAAGATTGGGTCGCTCTATAGTTTGTGTGTACACAAAAAAACAAGAGGCACCCCATGTCCGACATCCTCTGGCAACCCAGCCCCGAACGCATCGCCCAGTCGCGCATGAACGCCTTTCGCCAGTTCGTCAACGCGCGGCATCACCTGCAACTGCATGACTACCCGGCTCTGCACGCCTGGAGCATCGATCAGCGCGAAGCCTTCTGGCAGGCCATTGTCGACTTCTTCGAGATTCGCTTTCACCAAGCCCCCGACGCGGTATTGGTGGAAGATTCGCAAATGCCCAGCGCCCAGTGGTTCCCTGGCGCCACGCTGAACTTCGCCGAGCACCTGCTGCGCCGCCGCGATGACGCCGTCGCGGTGGTGGCGCTCGACGAAAACGGCGACCAGGAACAACTGACCTGGGCCGAACTCGCCGCCCATGTCGCTGGCCTGCAAACAAGCCTGAAAGCCGCTGGCGTCACCCAGGGCGATCGAGTTGCCGCTTGCCTGCCCAACACCTGGCAGACGCTGGTCGGCATGCTCGCCACCACCAGCCTGGGCGCTATCTGGTCGTGCTCGTCACCGGACTTCGGTACCCAAGGCGTCATCGACCGGTTCGGCCAGATCGAACCCAAGGTGCTGATCACCTGCGCCGGTTATCGCTACGCTGGCAAGGTCATCGACCAGCAGGCCAAGGTCAATGAAATCCTCGAACGGCTACCATCGCTGCAGCAACTGATCGTGTTGCCTTATGCGCAGCCGGACGTGCGCGTCGAGGCATTCAAGACCTCGGCCGCTGTCGCGCTGTGGAACGACTTTTATCAAAGCGGTGGCGAACCGGAATTCGTCAGCGTGCCCTTCGACCACCCGCTGTACATCCTGTACTCCAGCGGCACCACTGGGGTGCCGAAGTGCATCGTCCATGGCACCGGTGGCGTGCTGCTGCAACACGTCAAGGAACATGGCCTGCACGTCGACCTCGGGCCCGAGGATCGGTTGTTCTACTACACGACCTGCGGTTGGATGATGTGGAACTGGCTGGTGTCGGCCCTCGCTGTGGGCAGCACGGTGGTGCTCTACGATGGTTCGCCGTTCCACCCCGGCCCCGAGCGCTTGCTGGATCTGATCGATCAGCAGCGCATCAGCGTCTTCGGCACCAGCCCCAAGTTCCTCGCCGCCCTGGAAAGCGAGGGCCTCAAGCCCCGCCAGACGCACCGTTTGGACAGCCTGAAAACCCTGCTCTCCACCGGTTCGGCGCTGGCGCCCCATAGCTACGATTACGTGTACCGCGACATCAAGGCCGATGTTTGCCTGGCCTCGATGTCCGGCGGCACCGACATTGTGTCCTGCTTCGTCAACGGCAACCCACTGTCGCCGGTGCGCCGGGGCGAGATGCAGGGCAAGAGCCTGGGCATGGCCGTGCAGGTCTGGAACGAGGCCGGCAATCCGGTCATCGGTGAAAAAGGTGAGTTGGTGTGCACCCGGCATTTCCCGGCAATGCCCATTGGTTTGTGGAACGACCCTCGGCAGGAAAAACTCCGCGCCTCCTACTTCGCCCAGTTTCCCGGCGTGTGGGCCCAAGGCGACTACGCCGAGGAACTGCCCCACGGCGGTTTCCTGATCCACGGACGCTCCGACGCCGTGCTCAACCCCGGCGGCGTGCGCATCGGCACGGCGGAAATCTATCGGCAGGTGGAAAAAGTCGAGCAGGTGCTGGACAGCGTCGCCATCGGCCAGCAATGGCAGGGCGATGTCCGGGTGGTGCTGTTCGTGCGCTTGCGCGAGGGTGTGACGCTGGATGAAGCCCTGGAGCATCGGATCCGCCAGGTCATCCGAGCCAACACCACGCCGCGTCATGTGCCGGCGAAGATCCTCGCGGTCAGTGATATTCCGCGAACCATCAGCGGCAAGGTGGTGGAGCTGGCGGTGCGCAATGTGGTGCATGGTGAGGTGGTGAAGAACACCGATGCCTTGGCCAACCCTGGGGCTTTGGAGCAGTTTCGGGATCGGCCGGAGCTGGCGAGCTGACCGTCAGGGCCTCAGACCTGTGGGGAGCAAAAACTTGTGGAGCAAAACACTTATGGGAGCAAAGCTTTGCTCCCACAGGTTTGCCTCCACAGGTTTTGCTTCCACAAGTGTTGTTCCCACAGAAGTACTCAATCCATAAGCCCCCACTCACCCGCCGCCGGATCGACCGGTGGCGCCGCCGCCCCCGACTCGCTATGCAACTTCAACCGCAACCGCAGGTTGTTCGCCGAGTCGGCATTTTTCAGCGCTTCTTCCTCATCGATGGCGCCCTCGACCACCAGGTTGAACAGCGCGTGATCGAAGGTTTGCATCCCCAGTTCCTCTGACTTTTCCATGATGCCCTTGAGCTCGCCGAGCTCGTTGCGCCGTATCAGGTCCGCCACCGTCGGCGAGCCCAGCATGACCTCCACCGCCGCTCGCCGCTGGCCGGTGCGGGTGCGCACCAGGCGCTGGGAGACGAACGCCTTGAGGTTGTTGCCCAGGTCATTGAGCAACTGCGGTCGACGTTCTTCCGGAAAAAAATTGATCACCCGGTCCAGGGCCTGGTTGGCGTTATGGGCATGCAAGGTGGAAATCACCAGGTGCCCGGTGTCGGCAAACGCCAAGGCATGCTCCATGGTTTCCCGGTCGCGGATTTCGCCGATCAGCACCACGTCCGGCGCCTGGCGCAGGGTGTTTTTCAGCGCCGCATGAAAACTGCGGGTGTCGACACCGACTTCCCGTTGATTGATGATGGATTTCTTGTGCCGATGGATATACTCCACCGGGTCTTCGATGGTGATGATATGGCCGCTGCTGTTGCGATTGCGGTAGTCGATCAGTGCCGCCAGGGAGGTCGACTTGCCCGAGCCTGTCGCACCGACGAACAGCATCAACCCCTGTTTCTGCATGATGGTGTCCAATAGCACCCGGGGCAGTTTCAGGTCTTCGAAACGCGGGATGTCCAGCTTGACGTTGCGGATCACCATGGACACGTCATTGCGCTGCTTGAAGATATTGACCCGGAACCGCCCGACGCCGGCCAGGGAGATCGCCAGGTTCATTTCCAACTCCCGATCGAACTCAAGGCGCTGTTCGGCGTCCATGAGAGACTCGGCGAGCCTGGCAATGTCGCCGACCTTGAACGCCTCGTTCCCCAAGGGCTTGATCACGCCCTCGAAACGCGCGCACGGTGGCGCACCCGTGGACATGTAAAGGTCGGAACCATTCTGGCTCGCCAGGATTCGCAACAACGGATCGATTTCCATGGACTGAAACTTCCGCGAGACATCAATGAAACAAGCTGAGCCGAACATGAAACCCTTCAGCCCCACCCGCACTTACCTTCCTCACAGGATAGTAGACCCCGTGGTCCAGACACGACAGCCAGGGATTGTGTGATGAGCGCGACACCCACCGGCAGCGATACACAGCGCCTGGTCAGCCAGGTGGACTGGGGGCAGACCCCGCTGGGCACTGCCCGGAACTGGCCCCAGAGCCTGCGCACCGCCGTGGACATCGTGCTCCATTCGCCCATGCCGATGGCCTTGCTGTGGGGACCGCAGCTGACCCATCTCTACAACGACGCCTTCGCCCGACTGGCCGGTGACAAACATCCCCGGGCGTTCGGCCAGCCGACCCATGCAGCATGGCCCGAACTCAAAGGAACGAGCGAAGGGATTTATCACCGCGTGTTGCAAGGCCAGACGCACACCTGCCGCGATCAACTCTGGCGCGTGCCTTTCGCCGGCCGCCTCTGCGACGTCTGGCTGGACCTGACCTACAGCCCGGTGCGCGACGAAAGCGCCAGCGTCGCCGGCATCCTGGTCACCGCCATCGAGACCAGCGAACGACGCCGCCTGGCCATGGAGTTCGAACGGCGCTCCGAGGCCAGCCTCAAGGCCCAGCACGAAAGCGAAGAACGCCTGCAACTGGCCCTGGCCGCCGCCGACGCACTGGGCACCTGGGATTGGGACATCAGCGAAGACCGCTTTATTGCCGACGCGCATTTCGCCCTGTTGCATGGCGTCGATCCCAGCCTGTCGCGCCAACTGCCCATCAGCGCCTACCTCGAAGGCGTGCACCCCGAGGACCGGGCGATGGTTGCCCGCAGCATCAAGCACTGCATCACCCATGGCACTGAATACGCCGAAGAGTACCGACTGTTGCAGCCCGACGATGAATTACGCTGGGTGTACGTACGCGGCCGTTGCTACAAGGACCGCCACGGCCGGCCCAAGCGTTTTCTTGGCGCGGCCCTGGACCTGACCGAACGCAAGCGCACCGAGCAAGCCCTGCGTCAGAGCCAGACCGAACTGCAGCTGATCATCAATGCCATGCCGATCCTCATCAGCTACGTGGACCGCGAGGAGCGGTTCCGGCTGAACAACAGCGCCTACCTGGACTGGTACGGCATGACCCCGCAGGAGCTCTACGGCAAGACCATCCGCGAAGTGCTCGGCGATGAGGCCTATGCCGCCCGCGCCCAACAGATCGCCGACGCCCTGGCCGGCAAGCCGTGCAGCTTCACCGTGCAGATGGACCATCGCGACGGTCGCCCGCGCCATTCACTGATCAACTACTTGCCTCGCCACGGGGCGGATGGGGCGGTGAACGGCTTCTACATCTTCGTGATCGACGAAACCGAGAGCCGCAAAACCGAGGAAGCCCTGCGCAATCTCAATGAAACACTGGAGGAACGGGTCATCGCCCGGACCCAGCAACTGGCCGAAGCCAACCACCGCCTGCAAAGCGAAATGTTCGAACGCGAGCGCGCCGAAGAAGCCCTGCGTCATGCGCAGAAAATGGAGGCCGTGGGCCAACTCACCGGCGGCATTGCCCATGACTTCAACAACATGCTCACCGGCATCCTCGGCAGCCTCGACCTGATGCAACGCTACATCGCCGCCGGCCGCACCGCCGAGATCGGCCGCTTCACCGAAGCGGCGGTGTCGTCGGCCAACCGTGCCGCGGCCCTGACCCATCGGCTGCTGGCGTTTTCCCGCCGCCAGTCCCTGGACCGCAAACCACTGGACGCCAATGAGCTGGTGTGTTCGCTGGAAGACCTGCTGAGCCGCACCACTGGCGATCACATCGTGCTGCGGCTGCAACTGACCCACGAGCTGTGGTCGGTCAGCACCGATGCCAGCCAGTTGGAAAATGCCCTGCTCAACCTGGTGATCAACGCCCGCGATGCGATGCCCGAGGGCGGCGAATTGATCGTCGAAACCGCCAACGTCTATCTCGACGGCACTGACATCAACAGCCTGGAACCGGTCAAGGCCGGTGACTACGTGATGATTGCCGTCAGCGACAACGGCAGCGGCATGACCCCCGCAGTGCTGGCCAAGGCCTTCGACCCGTTCTTCACCACCAAACCCATCGGCCAGGGCACCGGCCTGGGCTTGTCGATGATCTATGGGTTTGCCCAACAGTCGGGTGGGCACCTCAACCTCGACAGTGTGCCGGGCCAGGGCACGCGGGTGCAGTTGTACCTGCCGCGCCTGCACGTTGCGCCGGCTCAACAACCCGCCACGCCGGAGACGGTCGACGTACCGCCGGCCATCGCCGGGGAAACGGTGTTGCTGGTGGAAGATGAACCCGCCGTGCGCATGCTGGTGCTCGACCTGTTGAAGACCTTGGGCTACACCGCCCTTGAGGCCCAGGACGCCGTGACGGCCCTGCCCTTGCTGGAATCGGACCAGCGCATCGACCTGTTGGTGACCGATGTCGGGCTGCCGGGCATGAATGGCCGGCAACTGGCGGAAATCGCCCGCCAGCACCGCCCGGGGCTGAAAGTGCTGTTCATGACCGGCTACGCGCAGAAAGCCGCCGAACGCCAGGGGTTCCTCGACCCGGGCATGGACATGGTCGCCAAGCCCTTCACCCTCGATCTACTGGCCAACAAGATTCGGACGATGATCAACCATGGCCGCTGACTTGAGGCATAATCGCCGCCCCGTCGCACCGTTCAGGTCACCGCAGCAATGAAAGCCCAAGCCCGCCATATCCTGGTGAAAACCGCCGAAGAAGCCGAACAGCTCAAGCAACGCATCGCCAAGGGCGAAGCCTTCGATGTGCTGGCCAAGAAATACTCCACCTGCCCCTCGGGCAAACGCGGTGGCGACCTGGGTGAAGTAAGGCCGGGGCAGATGGTCGGGGTGATCGATGCGGTGATTTTCAAGAAGCCGCTGCGGGTGGTGCATGGGCCGATCAAGAGCAAGTTCGGCTATCACCTGGTGCAGGTGTTCTACCGGGATTGATCGGTCACTTTGTCAGCGAAGCCTGTCTGTGGAAACAAAGCTTGCCTGTGGGAGCAAAGCTTTGCTCCCACAGGCCAGCTTTGCTCCCACAGGTGTACATCGATTCCCCCGATCAGTCCTTGGGCATCAACGCCCCCGGCACCTGGATCACCCGGCTCGCCAACCGATGCCCCGCCTCGGCCGCTTCCACCGGGCTACCGCCCAGCAAACGACTCGCCAGGTACGCGGCGCTGAAGGAATCCCCCGCCGCCGTGGTGTCCACAACGCGCTCGACCCGCAGGGCGGGCACCTCATAGGACTGGTCGTCGCAACGAATCAGGCAGGCCTCGGCACCGCGCTTGAGCACCACCTCGGGCGTGCCGAGCTGCCCATAGGCGGCGAACACCGCTTCGCTGTCGGCATGACCGAACAATGCCTGTTCGTCTTCCACGGTCAACAGCGCCAGCTCCACGTAAGGCAGCACGCTGCGATACGCCGCCCGCGCCGCCTCGTTCGAGGCCCAGAGCCTTGGCCGGAAATTATTGTCGAACACCACCAGCGCCCCGCGCCGACGGGCTTCGACCAAGGTTTCAATGAGTTTGCCACGCCCCTGCTCGCCGAGCACCGCCAGGGTCACGCCGCTGAAATACAGCACATCGTAATCCAGCAACGCGGCCAGGATCGGCGCGGCGGCCGGAGTGGTAAAGCAATCACGCACCGCCGCCTCGTTGCGCCAGTAGAGGAAGCGCCGCTCACCCGCCGCATCGGTCTGGATGCAATACAGGCCCGGCAAGCGACCGGGCAAGCGCTGGACCCTCTGCAGCCCGATGTTTTCTTCGGCCCAGCGCTCACACATGGCATCGCTGAAACTGTCGTCGCCCAGGGCGGTGACATAATCCACCACGCCGCTGTCGCCCAAGGACCGGGACAGGTACACCGCCGTATTCAGGGTGTCGCCGCCGAAGCTTTGCAGCAGACTGCCGTCGGCGCGTTGTTGCAGTTCGATCATGCATTCGCCGATCAGGGCGATGCGGGGTTTGGGGTTGCTCATGGATGCTCCTGATAATTCAGCGGTGTCTGGCAGGCCGCTATCGCGGGCAAGCCTTGCTCCCACAGGGGATCTTGGGTAAACACCCATTTTGTGTTCACAGTCGATCAATGTGGGAGCAAGGCTTGCCCGCGATAGCCGCAACTCGGTTCAAAGGCTAGAAACAAGTCTCCATGCTCTCGACCACCCGCAACTGCTCATCCACCAGGCACCCCACTCGCCACTTGTCGAACGTCAGGCACGGATGTGAAGTACCGAACGAGATGATGTCCCCGACCCGCAACTCAACCTCCGCCGCTACCGTCATGAACGCATGCTGGTCCATCACCGCCGTCACCTTGCAGCCACTCACATCGTCACCCGCCACCGCGTCCGATCCGGGCTGGTAGCGCTTGAGCGGCACCGGCAATCCGGCGTCGTAGGCCACGTCGCGCTTGCCCAGGGCGATCACCGCGAAGCCCGGCTCCGGCAGCGACTGCACGTGGGCCCAGACTTCCATGGCGGGGAGCAGGCCTTCGTGCAGGTCGCTGCGGCGCTCCAGTACGCAGCACTGGGCCTCTTTGTAGATGCCATGGTCATGGGCCACGTAGCTGCCGGGGCGCAGCACGCTAAGGAAACGCCCGTGGGCATTCTGGGCTTCGAAAGATTCGGCGATCAGGTCGTACCAGGCCGACCCCGAGGCGGTGATGATCGGTTTGTCGATGGCAAAGGCACCGTTGTCCTGCAACTGCACCGCCAGCCGTACCAACGATGCCGCGAATGCACGGATGCCGCTGATGGCGTGGTCACCGTGGATCACCCCTTCGTAGCCTTCGATACCGGTCAACGCCAGCGCCGGTTGACCCCGGATCGCCTCGGCCAGGGCCAACACCTCAGCCTCGGTCCGGCAGCCACACCGACCACCGACCACGCCGTACTCGATCATCACATTGAGCCGCACGCCGCGAGAGGCGAAGTAATCGCCCAGGTCAGCGACGCTGTCCGGATGATCGACCAGGCAGTGGAATTCGAACGCCGGGTCGGCGAGCAAATCGGCGATCAGCGCCAGGTTCGGCGTGCCCACCAATTGGTTGGCCATCAACACCCGGCGCACGCCATGGGCGTAAGCGGCACGGGTCTGCACGGCGCTGGCAAGGGTCAGGCCCCAGGCGCCGGCCTCCAGTTGCCGGCGAAACAGCGCGGGGGTCATGCTGGTCTTGCCGTGGGGCGCCAGTTCGGCACCGCTGCGGGTGACGAAATCTTGCATCCAGCGGATGTTGTGCTCCAGGGCCGCGCGGTGCAGCACCAATGCCGGCAGGCTGACGTCCCGTAGCAGGTGGGCGCCGACGGTGGCGGCGCCCTTCTCGACGCCGGCATTAAGGATGGCAGAAGACATGTTCGAACTCCTCGCACACGACCGCTAGCAGCCGTTGCTGTCTATTCATTGATACGACGGGCCAGGTGGTTGGCGCTTTCGATCAGCACCCGGCGGTAGTCGGCGTAATTGTTCTTGGCGTCGGCCCGTGGGGCGACGATGCACAGGGTGGCGATGGCCACGCCATTCGGGTCTTTGACCGGTGCGGCGAAGCAGTGGGTGAAGGTGTCGGCGACGCTGTCGAAGGAGAAAAACCCATCAAGGCCGGCCTGGCGGATTTCCTTGAGGAATTGCTCCAGGGGCAGGCGCTCGCCGTCCGGCAGGATGAAGTCATCGGGGTCGATCAGGTCGACGATCTGCTGGTCACTCAGATGCGCCAGCAGCAGGCGTCCGGACGCCGTCCACGGGATCGGCGCGTTTTCACCGATGTCCGATGAAATGCGGAAATGCCGCTCGCCTTCCTTCATCAGCGCGACGGTGTATTTGCGCCCGTTGAGCAGGCACATCTGCGCCGTTTCCCGGGTCTGGCGCACGATCTCCTGCAAGGCCTGGTCAGCCTCGCGGCTCAGGTCGAAATGCCGCAGGTGCGCCTGCCCGAGAAAGTACAACTGGCGGCCCAGGTAGACATGGCCTTCCTTGCCCACCGGCTCGAGGATGCGCCGCTCCAGCAGCGACGCCACCAGTTCATAGACCGTGGACTTGGGGCTGCCGATGCCGCTGGCAATATCGTTCGGGCGCAGCGGCTGGCCGATTTCCTTGAGGAAATCGAGGATATCGAACGCCCGATCCAGTCCCCGGGCCCGGCGTTTGATGGTGTCTTCGGTCATGTCTTTGGTTCCCATTCAGTTGGCCGGGAGTTTAACCAGACTGCTGCGCCGCCTGATAGATCGCTATCGCGGGCAAGCCATGCTCCCACAGAAGAATGCGTTCCCTTGTGGGAGCAAGGCTTGCCCGCGATGAGCCCCCGTGGTTCAGGCCTTTTTCTTGTAGGCGACGCAATCGATCTCGACCTTGCAATCGACCATCATGCTCGCCTGCACGCAGGCCCTGGCCGGGGCGTGTTCCGGGCTGAAGTACTCGCCGAAGACCTTGTTGAAACTCCAGAAATCCCGCGGGTCTTCCAGCCACACGCCGCAGCGCACCACATCTTCCAGGCCGTATCCGGCCTCCTCGAGAATGGCGACCAGGTTCCTCATGGTCTGGTGAGTCTGCTCGACGATCCCGCCGACAATGATCTCGCCGTTCACCGCCGGCACCTGGCCAGACACGTGCAGCCAGCCATCGGCTTCCACGGCGCGGGCAAATGGCCGAGGCTGACCTCCACCTGCGGTGCTGCCGGTGCCGTAGCGCGTAATGCTCATGGGTTATCTCCTTCTTGAATCGATTGAAAGCTGAATGGATTAAAAACGCGTGTTCTTGAGAAATTCCGCCAGGCGTGGCGACTGTGGCCGTTCGAACAATTCCTTCGGCGGCCCCTGTTCTTCGATGCGGCCCTGGTTCATGAACACGATCTTGTCGGAGACCTCGAAGGCGAAGCGCATTTCGTGGGTCACCAGCAGCATGGTCATGCCGTCTTCGGCCAGGCCCTTGATCACGTTCAGCACCTCGCCGACCAATTCCGGGTCCAGGGCCGAGGTCACTTCGTCGAACAGCATCAGGCTGGGGTTCATGGCAATGGCCCGGGCAATCGCCACGCGTTGCTGCTGGCCGCCGGACAACTGGCCGGGAAAGTGATCGCGCCGCTCCAACAAGCCAACCCGCTCCAGCCATTTCTCGGCCAGGGCCACCGCCTCGTCCTTGGCCAGCTTTTTCACTTTGAGCAGGCCCAGGGTGACGTTCTGCAACGCGGTCAAATGCGGGAACAGGTTGAATTGCTGGAAGGCCATGCCGGTCATGGCCCGGTGCCGGGCGATGACTTTCTCGGCGTGGCGCACACGCTTGCCGTCGATGTCGTCGTAACCGATGGACTCGCCATCGAGCATGATCTGCCCGCCCTGGAACTCTTCCAGCATGTTGACGCAGCGCAGCAGCGTGGTCTTGCCCGAACCGCTGGAGCCGATCAGCGTAACCACGTTGCCGCGCTGCATGCTCAGGTCCACGCCCTTGAGCACTTCCAGCGGGCCGTATTGTTTGCGCAGGCCGCGAATGTCCAGCAGCGGCTGGGTGTTGGATAAGTTCGTATTGGAGAAATTCGAGACGTCAGTCATGGCAAGGCCACCCGCTTTTCAATGTGTCGCCCGAGCAACTCAATGGCGTAATTGATGATGAAAAAGAGAAACCCGGCGAACAGGTAAAACTCCAGGGTCATGAAGGTCCGGGCGATGATCTGCTGGGTGCTGAGCAGCAGTTCGGCAACGCCGATCACCGACAGCAGGGTCGAGGCCTTGACGATCTCGGTGGAGGAATTGACCCAGGTCGGCAAGATCTGCCGCAACGCCTGGGGCAACAGCACATAACCCAGCGCTTGGAAAAAGGTCAGGCCAATGGCCTGGCTCGCTTCCATCTGACCACGGGGCAATGCCTGCAAGGCCCCGCGCACGATCTCGGCGACGTGGGAGCCACAGAACAGCGTCAGCCCCAGGACACCGGCCTGGAACGCGCCGATCTGCCAGCCCAGGGCCGGGGCCATGTAGAAGCAGGCCAGCACCAGCACGAACACCGGCGTGCCGCGAATCAGGTCGACGTAGAAGCGAAACGGCGCGCGCATCCAGGTCCGGCCATAGGTCAGCACCAGCCCGGCGACCAGGCCGATCAGCGTGCCCAACACAATCGCCAGCAGCGAACACTGCACACTGGTCAGGAAGCCGGCCCACAGGGTGTCGCGGGCAACCCATAACTCATGCAACCAACTGGGTGATTCGTACATGGGAGACTCCTAACGGCGGATCGCCAGGCGCTGCTCGAAATACCGCAGCACCATGGCAATGAGGTAACAGGCCGCGACATACAGGGCCGTGGTCACCAGCCAGGTTTCGATCACCCGGTAGCTCTCCACGTTGATCTTGCGGGCGTAATAGGTCAGCTCCGGCACGGCAATCGCCGCCGCCAGGGAGGTGTCCTTGAACAGCGAAATGAAGTTGTTCGACAAGGCCGGCAACACGTTGCGCAGCATCACCGGCACGGTGACGTAGGCCTTCACCTGCCACTCGCCCAGGCCGATGGCCAGCCCGGCTTCACGCTGTCCCTTGTGAATGCTCAACAACCCGCCGCGAAACACTTCGGTCAGGTAGGCCCCGGCGTACAGCGAGAGGGTGATGACGAACGACGGCAGCTTGTCCAGGCGGATGCCCAGGCTCGGCAAGGCGAAGTAGATCAACAGGATCAACACCAGGATCGGCGTATTGCGGATCACCGTGACATACACCGACGCCAGCACCCGCAAGACCCGATGTTTGCTCAGCAGCGCGAACGCCATCGCCAGGCCGATCACGCAACCGATGGCGATCGACACCAGCGCCAGGGAAAGCCCCAGGCCCAGCCCCGCCAGCAGGGTGTCGAAATCGCGCCAGACGGCGGCAAAGTTCAACTGATAATTCATGGTCGGCAGTACCTTCGACGGAGCGCCCGCAAGTGGCGCCCCGGGCTCACAGGGTCATTTGAATTCAACAGGAAAACCGATCGCTGGCGACGGCAGCTCGACACCGAACCACTGCTTGAACGACGCCGCATAGGTGGGGAACTCCACGCCGGTCATGGCTTCATGCAAGGTGGTGTTGACGAAGTTCAGCCAGTCCTGGTCGCCGCGCTTGACCGCACAGGCGTAGGTTTGCGGGCTCCAGGCATAGGCCGGGCTGCGGTAGCGGCCAGGGTTCTGCACCATCAGGTATTTGACCGAGGACTGGTCGGTGGCGGCGGCATCGGCGCGGCCGGAGTTCACCGCCTGGTACATCAGGTCGACGCTGTCGTACTGGTCGACCTTGGCCTTGGGCAGCGCCTGGTGCACCAGTTCCTCGGCGTAGACGTTCTGCAGCACCGCCACGGTGACGCCGTCGCCGGCGGCCTTGAGGTCTTCGATTTCCTTGTACTTGCTGTTGGCCGGCAGCAGCAGGCCCACCCCTTCGCGGTAGTACGGCAAGGTGAACGCCACTTGCTGGGCGCGGCTGGCGGTGACGGTGATGAACTGGCAGCTCATGTCGACCTTGTCGGTCAACAGGTTGGGAATGCGCGCATCGGAAGACTGCACCACGAACTCGACTTTCTCCGGGTCGTTGAACAGGCCCTTGGCGACCATCCGCGCGATATCGATATCAAAGCCCTGCAACTTGCCATCCGCTCCCTGGAAGTGCCACGGCGCATTGGTACTGCCCGTGCCCACGATCAATTTCCCCCGCTGCAGCACGCTGTCCAGCTTGCTGTCGGCCGCCTGAGCGACCCCCATGGCAGCCGTCGTGGCCGCGAAGAGAAAAACACACGCTTTGAACAAGGAAGGTCGGCGTTGCATGGCAAGCACTCCAGAATGAGTTTATTCCGCTATACCGGAACATGGTATGTAACAACGGAATAGACAGCAGAAAGTGTGCCACAGGCTTGCAGCGCGCGGGTGAGGAAAATGGAAAGTTAAGGAAATCATAGGGATAGAAAACAAGAAGATTGATGGCGTCCCACAGGCCGCACCGCTATTGCTACCGTTGACCACGGCTTGCGGGTAGCAAGGACCCAACCCGGTGCAACTGCACCGAAACGAAACGAAACGGGCGAGCGCAACGCAGAAGTGGAACTGCGAATAAGTACCTGTGGGAGCGGGCTTGCTCGCGAAGGCGGCGTGTCAGTCAACCAAGAAGTTGAATGTTCCGGCCTCTTCGCGAGCAAGCCCGCTCCCACAATGGTTCGGCGGCGTACCTGGGCTATTTGCGCTTGTAGCTCTTGCTGCCGCCGGGCGTGAGGCAATAGACCCCGCCCCGAGGCCCGACGCAGTAATTGCCACTGCCGCACTGGCAACCCTCGGATGATTTGAGCAGCGATTGCGGCCGGGCCTCGTTCCGAAGCCCCAGCACAGCGGAACAGGACTTCTTCGAAGCACTGATGGAACCGTCGTTGCACAGGAAGGTATCGCCGTCACACCCGGCAATCCCGCCCTTGCGTCCGGAACACGGTTGATTGGCGGCAAGGGCTGAAGTACACAGCGCCAACACCAGGGTCGTGACGCAGATGCGAAGTAAAGCAGACGTTCCGTGACAGAGATTCATGACAGCTTCCAGGCTGATAGATGGCCCTATGCTAGCACCGGATAATCTACCGCACCTAACGCCCGCAAAACCTCACCCTGGACAACATCCGCAAATCCCCCTCGCGGTAATAGTCATCACTCCAACTGTCATCCACTGCCAGTGGCTTGACCTGCTTGAGGGCGAGTTTTTTCGCGAAGTAGCGAAAGCGGTAATGTTCATAGAAACGCAGCAACTCCAGCCCGTAGCGGTCGGCCAGGTCGGTGTTGCCCTGGATGATCAGGTAATTCTCGTCGTTGCCGCTGCTGGCGGCGGCGCTCAGGTTGTGGCTGCCGCTGAGGATGGTCGGCGTGTCGCTGGTGAAGTCGGTGACGATGGCTTTGGTGTGCACCAGCAGGTTGCCCTTCTGGCCTTTCATGTTTTCCCGCAACCAGCCTTCCAGGCCGGTGTTGAGCAGCGCGGTGGCGGCGAATTCGGCGGTGCGGTCGGCGTGAAAGCCGGTGATGCGACTCTTGGTGTTTTGCAGGCCGTAGCGCAACACGTCGTCATTGGGGGCGCCGAGCAAGGCGTCGAGGATGCGCTCGGGCAACACAAAGGCGGTGACGAACAACAGGTCCTTTCGCGCACCCTTGATGATGTCGACGAAGCGATCCAGGTCGCCCTCCCCGGTGCGCGGCGAGAATCCGGCGAACAATGCCTCCTGCGGATCCATGGCATTGTTGTCGGTCAGCCACTGGCGAGTGGCACCGACGTCCTGGGGTTCGGCCCAGATCTGCTCGAACACCTGGAAGTAGCTGCCGCTCACCCGAGGGTCGTCCAGCACATGGACCACGTTGGCCTGGCGGTAGACACCGTTGGCGGTGAAGTTGGTGCTGCCGCATAGCACGGCTTCGGGTTGCAATGAGCCGCTGACATCTACCTTGCTCAGCACAATGAACTTGTTATGAAAAATGTTGTGGGTGACCCGCCCGCGCTTGTTGGCCGCCGGCATTTTTTCGAGGCTGGCTTCGTTACGCGCCGTGGTGTCGTCGCCCGGCTCGGCGTGGTACAGCACTCGTACTTGGGCGCCGCGAGCGTGAGCGGCAGTCACCGCATCGACGATCACCGGCAGTTCGTATTCATAAATGGCGACATCCAGCGCCCAGTTGGCATCCAGTGCCCGATCGATAAAACCGGTCAGGCGCCCCAGCAGGCCATTTTCCAGCCAGCGACGCGGGGCGTCGGGCCAGTCATCGATGGACAGGTGCTTGTTGGCGCCGATCAGCGCGTCCACTTCAGGAAACTTGCGCTGGAACGCCTGGCTGGCGGCCACGGCACGGTTGAAGATCACCCGCTGGTTGGCCGGCTGTCCGTCGTCGCTGGTGACGGTGACGGCCAGGGATTCGCCCAACTGCGGTGCTTCGGGGCTGCCGTAGGCCAGGTGCACGCGGTAGTGCATGGTCACGCCGGGGTTGACCGCGTAGTCGGCCCAGCGAAATTTCTGCAACGGTGCCTTGTCGCTGGGGGTGGCGTGGAACTGGGGAAAGGTGTGGGCCTTGTCGGGGAAGGTCAGGCTGTTGAACAGGAACAGCCAGGGCTTGTCACCCTGCTGCTTCTCGATGGCAAAGCCCAGCAGCCCTTTACGCCGGGATTCCGCCAGGTCCATGGCGAGCAGCACGCCGTTGGTGCCGGCATAGGCCTTGACCCGAAAATCGTCCTGGGCGTTGGTGACGAGTACGCGCATGGTTCACTCCTGTGAGGGGCTGCCTGAGCATAGTGCAGAGATGCGGGTCAGGTGGTCATATCCGGGACCGAGGTGATGCCTTCGCGAGCAAGCCCGCTCCCACATGGGTTTTGCGTTATTTGCCGGTAATCATCGGCAGGTTCAGCCCCTGTTCCTTGGCGCAATCAATGGCGATCTGGTAACCGGCATCGGCATGACGCATCACGCCCGTGGCCGGGTCGTTGTGCAGCACGCGGGCAATGCGCTCGGCCGCTTCGTCGGTACCGTCGCAGACGATCACCATGCCCGAGTGCTGTGAGAAGCCCATGCCGACGCCGCCACCGTGGTGCAGCGACACCCAGGTCGCGCCGCTGGCGGTGTTGAGCAAGGCATTGAGCAGTGGCCAATCGGAGACCGCATCGGAGCCGTCCTGCATGGACTCGGTTTCACGGTTCGGGCTGGCTACGGAACCAGAGTCGAGGTGGTCGCGACCGATGACGATCGGCGCCGACAACTCGCCGCTACGGACCATTTCGTTGAAGGCCAGGCCCAGCTTGGCGCGTTGGCCCAGGCCAACCCAGCAGATACGAGCCGGCAAGCCCTGGAAGCTGATGCGTTCGCGGGCCATGTCCAGCCAGTTGTGCAGGTGGGCGTCGTCGGGGATCAGTTCCTTGACCTTGGCGTCGGTCTTGTAGATGTCCTGCGGGTCGCCGGACAGCGCAGCCCAGCGGAACGGGCCGATGCCGCGGCAGAACAGCGGACGGATATACGCCGGGACGAAGCCTGGGAAGTCGAAGGCATTTTCGACGCCCTCTTCCTGGGCCATCTGGCGGATGTTGTTGCCGTAGTCGAAGGTCGGCACGCCCATTTTCTGGAAGGCCAGCATGGCTTTGACGTGGACGGCCATCGATTGCTTGGCGGCCTTCACCACGGCGGCGGGTTCGGTCTTGGCGCGGGCACGGTATTGGTCCCAGGTCCAGCCGGCCGGCAAGTAGCCGTTGAGTGGGTCGTGGGCGCTGGTCTGGTCGGTGACCATGTCCGGGCGCACACCACGACGGACCATTTCCGGCAGGATCTCGGCAGCGTTCCCACACAGCGCGATGGAAATCGCCTTGCCTTCGGCGGTGTATTTCTCGATGCGCGCCAGGGCATCGTCGAGGTCCTTGGCTTGCTCGTCGACGTAGCGGGTTTTCAGGCGGAAATCGATGCTCACCTGTTGGCACTCGATGTTCAGCGAGCACGCACCGGCCAGGGTCGCGGCCAAGGGTTGCGCACCGCCCATGCCGCCCAGGCCGGCGGTCAGGACCCAACGGCCCTTGAGGTTGGAGTCGTAGTGCTGGCGACCGGCCTCGACGAAGGTTTCATAAGTGCCTTGCACGATGCCCTGGCTGCCGATGTAGATCCAGCTGCCGGCGGTCATCTGGCCGTACATGGCCAGGCCTTTGGCGTCGAGTTCGTTGAAGTGCTCCCAACTGGCCCAGTGCGGTACCAGGTTGGAGTTGGCGATCAGTACGCGAGGGGCGTTACTGTGGGTCTTGAACACGCCCACCGGCTTGCCGGATTGCACCAGCAGGGTTTCGTCGTCGTTCAGGTTGGTGAGGCTTTCGACGATCTTGTCGTAGCACTCCCAGTTGCGCGCCGCGCGGCCAATGCCACCGTAGACCACCAGTTCCTTGGGGTTCTCGGCCACTTCCGGGTCGAGGTTGTTCATCAACATGCGCAGCGGCGCTTCAGTCAGCCAGCTCTTGGCGGTCAGCGTGTTACCGCGAGGGGCACGGATTTCAACGTCACGGTATTTTTCGGGTTTGCGGGTAGCGTCGGTCACAGCAAAAACTCCTCAGCGATCAATCCAGACCAGCCCGGGCAGTGGGCAGCGATTCAGCGGACGTTGCGTTGAATATCGGTGACTCATACGCATACGTCTTTACTTGTATGTACAAGCATATGCAATCAAGCGGCCAACTTGTTAGAGGTGGTGTTCAGAAACAGTTGGGCAATTGGCTGAAAGCCTTGTGATTTAAGGGCTGCTGAGCGGCATGAAATTTTTCAAGAGGGTTTTCGAGGGGGAAATTGGAGGGTCACAGACGCGTGGTGTTGCGCCACGCTGGGGCATTCGGTAACAAGTTGGTGCACAGAAGAAACAGCAGGCAGGCACCTTGTGGCGAGGGGGATTTATCTGTGGGAGCAAGGCTTGCCCGCGATGCCGGCGACTCGATTTTCTGGCGGACCGCATCGCCCTCGTCGCGGGCAAGCCTTGCTCCCACAAGGTACTTAATAAGCTGAAATTAGTGAGCCGTCAGCTCGATCACGCAGCATTGGCCGTGAGTGGAGACATCCACCAACCCGGTGTTACCGCTCAGTTGCAAGCAGTCGTAGAGGCCCAAGTCCACGGCGGACTCACCGATCCTGATAGCCAGTCCCGGAGCGGCACTGAACACCAGCACCGTTTGCGCGTCACTGAAAAACCGCTGTAGACCGCCCAACCACTGCAACCGCGCGCGGTAACGCTGCGGCGCGTAGATCAGGTTGAAGTCGCGAATCGGTCCGCCCAGCAGTGTGCAAAACACATGGCTCTCGCCGCTGAAGGCAAAGGGGTCCAGCGGATGCAGAGCCCGCGTGGCCTGGCCATCGACGTTCAGCGTCATGCCATCACCCTGCAAGACACTGATGACCCGCTCGTAACCGGCGAAGGTGGAAAAACCGCCCGACTCACCGATATCGGCAATCGACAGGCGCCAGCCGAAACCTTCCAGGCCGGCGCCGGCATCGCGAGTGATTTCCTCAGTGCTGCCGCCACCGTTTTTCCACGGCATGCGTGGGTAGTCTGCCGCGCGCAAAACCTTCAAATGGCTCATTTATGAAAGCGCCCTTCCAGACTGTGACGGGAGCCTGGATGGATCAGGCGTGCGGCGGTCACCGGCTGGCGTCCGGACCAGGTACGGCGACGGATCAACAGGCACGGCTCGCCCTTTTCGATCTGCAGCAACTTGCATTCGCTCGGCTCGGCCAGGATCGCCTCGACCACATGCTCGCCTTCGGTCAGCGGCGCGACCTGGTTGAGATAGGCGTAGGGCGTTTGCACGGTGAAGTCCTGCTTGAGGTATTCAGGCGCCACCAGTGCGTTGACGAAGCGGTCCTCGATTTGCACGGGGATGTCGTTCTCGAAATGCACGATCAGCGAATGGAACACCTTCTGGCCTTCGCGCATGTCCAGGGCCAGGGCCCGCTCGGAACCGGCCGCCTCTTCTTCCAGAGTGATGACCTTGCAGGAGTGGCGATGACCACGGGAGGCGATTTCGTCGGCGATGTTGTGCACTTCGAACAACGCGGACTGGCTCTTGGGCTCGGCCACGAAGGTGCCGACACCCTGCATGCGTACCAACAGGCCGTCGGCGGTCATTTCCCGCAGCGCACGGTTGATGGTCATGCGACTGAAGCCCAGTTGGCTGACCAGTTCGCTTTCCGACGGCACGCGATAATGCGGCGGCCAGTTTCCACTGTCGATCTGCTGGGTGATCATTTGTTTGACGCGGGCGTACAGGGGTGCCGGACTGTCACCCATGTTTGCGGCCAGCGGCGGTTTGGCAGGCGGAGTCGACACGGCGGTTCCTTGTTCTGCGGATAAGAATGCTAGCTTGCCGGAGTTTACCGGCCAGGCAAACGTCTGTATATGTATATACAAATTACGCACGATGAGGTTGAACCATGTCCGCCTTCTTTGCCGAATGCGCGCTGCTGCCTAGTGGATGGGCCCATGATGTACGTCTTGAGGTCGATGCCGAAGGCGTCCTGACCCATGTCCAGGCCGGTTCCCACGCAGACGGCGCCGAACGGCTGGGCGGTCCGCTGTTGCCGGGTATGCCGAACCTGCACTCCCACGCCTTCCAACGGGCCATGGCCGGGCTGGCGGAAGTGGCGGGCAATCCCAACGACAGTTTCTGGACCTGGCGCGACTTGATGTACCGCCTCGTCGGAAAAATCAGTCCCGACCAACTCGGCATCATCGCCCGCCAGCTGTACATCGAAATGCTCAAGGCCGGCTACACTTCGGTCGCCGAATTCCATTACGTGCACCATGATATCGACGGCACGCCCTACGCCGACCCGGCGGAACTGGCCTTGCGCATCAGCCACGCCGCCAGCGCCGCTGGCATCGGCCTGACGCTGCTGCCGGTGCTCTACAGCCACTCCGGTTTTGGCGGCCAGGCGCCCAATGACGGGCAACGCCGGTTCATCAACAGCACCGAAAACTACTTGAAGCTTCAGTCACGCCTGCAGCCGATCCTGGCCGGGCAGCCGTCCCAGGCGCTGGGTCTGTGCTTCCACTCGCTGCGTGCCGTAACGCCCGGGCAGATCCAGGATGTGCTGGCCGCCAGTGACCGCGAGTGCCCGGTGCACATTCACATTGCCGAGCAGCAAAAGGAAGTCGATGACTGCCTGAGCTGGAGCGGTGCCCGCCCGCTGCAATGGCTGTACGAAAACACCGAAGTCGACCAGCGCTGGTGCCTGGTCCACGCCACCCACGCCAACGCCCAGGAAGTCAGCCTCATGGCCAGGAGCCGGGCGATTGCCGGCCTGTGCCTGACCACCGAAGCCAACCTGGGGGACGGGATTTTCCCGGCCGTGGATTTCCTCGCCCAGGGCGGGCGCCTGGGGATCGGCTCTGACAGCCATGTGTCATTGAGCGTGGTCGAAGAATTGCGTTGGCTGGAATATGGCCAGCGCCTGCGGGATCAACGGCGCAACCGCTTGTATCGAGCGGATCAGCCGATGGTCGGCCGCACCTTGTTTGACGCGGCGCTGGAAGGCGGTGCCCAGGCCCTGGGGCAACCGATCGGAGCCCTTGAAATCGGCAAGCGTGCCGACTGGCTGGTGCTCGATGGCAACGACCCGTACCTGGCCACGGCCCAGGGTGACGGGATCCTCAATCGCTGGCTGTTTGCCGGCGGCGATCGCCAGGTACGGGATGTGTGGGTCAAGGGCAAGCGCGTGATTGAAAACGGCCGTCATCCTGACGAACGCGAGGCCGCTGCGGCGTTCACCCAGGTACTAAGGGAATTGCTACGCTGAAATGTCGATTCATCATTGTCCTGCAACGACGCTCTATTACACATAAGTCAACATCCAACAATCCACCATAGGGATTTGGTCTTGCCAAAGGCGGACCAAATCCCTTCCTCCAGCCTGCAGCCCATCCGTTCGCCCCAAAGCCCTCCAATTGTTGAACCCCGTGCTCTGCCAAATGCATTCGAATTAACTTAACCGAACCATTAATAGAGTCTGCCTCAAGTAAACTCCAGAATCGCAACAATTAATAACAACAAAAATTAGACATTCCGCGCTCAAAATTTACACTATCGCCGCGACCTGTTGGCAGTCCCTAAAAAAACCAATCATTACGACTCCAGACACCTATTAAAAATTCACGCTGACCAAAACGCGGAAAAATATATGACAAAAAAAGACATCCAGAACATGCTTTCCCTACGCAAGCATGTCGAGGGAGGTTTTTTCTCTCAAACATTTGATTCTGCTATTAACGTAAATTTTGACCGAGCCGGGCTGAGTATTGAACGCGGCCTTGCGAGCGTCATTTATTACCTGCTGACTGATGACAGCCCTATCGGTTATCTTCACACCAACTTATCGCCCATCATTCATTTCTACCACAGCGGCTCACCAATAACATACCGCTACATCCATATGAATGGAGATACTGAAGAACATATACTCGGCCCGGATCTGGTACAGGGGCATTCATTGCAACTTTATGCGCCCGCCGACATTTGGAAATGCAGTGAGCTTCAGCTGGGTGGTGAATACGGTTTGATCAGTGAAGTCACAGTGCCCGCTTGGAACGACCTGGATTCCCGGCTCGGTCAAAGAAACGAGCTGCTGAAAGCCTTTCCTCAACATGCGGCCTGGATTGAAAAATATAGCATTCCATGAGGATCTGGCATCCTTCGTTAAAAACACAAAAAACCCAACCAGTTTTTTGCCCACATCTCAACCACTCTCCAACAATTAAGCCCAAATCCAATGGCGCAGACGAGCCCGCACACTCCATGCTAATCCTAAACAGAATAAAAAGAACCACTTACACTAAAGCGTTGAGTTTCTATAACGACGTTGTCACCCAGTCTGGCCTCAGATCGGCCAGAGCCAGAGTACTCCTTGTATGTCCTGGCTACGAGTCAACCTTCCCGATGATCGAAAGCATTTCCCGTCATTTTGATCTGTGCGGAATCATAATAAAAAATTCCACAAAAAGAACGGCAGGCTCTCTCAAGGCATTATTAACAACTCAAGACTATCCAGTTTTGGACATCTCAAAGCAGGATATAAAACTTGCTTCACAAGAAACCATAGATAAATTACACACCGCAATTGGCGACAACAACTGCATAGTTTTGGACCATGGAGGCTATTTCGCCTTAAACGAAAAAATTCTGCGAGCACTAGGCCCCGATGTTATTTCCGGAATTGCGGAATATGCGTTAAATGGCGAACAAAGGTATATTTCACTCAACATTAATGACCGCCCAATCATTTCAGTGGGCAGACTTGCCTTGAAAAGGGAAAGTGACCATGCATCGGCTGACAGCATACTGCTTGCTGCCGAACTATACCTACAAAACGGTGGTGTCATGCTCTTCAATCAAGACACCAAAGTGGGTGTGATTGGCCACGGGACTCTTGGCAGCCGAATAACACACCAGCTCCAGGCAAGGCACGCAGAAAAACCATTGGTATACGATACAGACTCTGGCCGAACGACCGGAATCCCTGAAGAAAATATCGCACACCGCATTGATGAGCTTTATGCTAAATGCGATGTTATATTTTGCGCCACAGGCAACCATGCCATCAAAGCCAGTGACTTCGAAAAAGTCAGGGACGGCACAATCATATTTACAGTTACATCACCCGATGACGAGCTCAATCTTGAAGCACTGTTACGCGAAGGAATCATTTCGCTTCAAGAACAGCACGAGAGCAGTCAAACCTATATATACATCGTACGTTCGACTGGCCACAAAATAATTCTCCCGTTTAATGGAGAATCACCCAACACATTGATTGATTTCGGCACTGCCGACCCATCCATACATCAGCCTTGCGCAGCTCATATCATTGCTGGAAACAGATTATCCCAAAATAATCTCCGCTATTCTTGCGGCGTACAGGATCTTAACAAAGAGGATGAGTCGCTCGCTTTCGATATTTGGCAACAGCACTACCGGATGCCCCCCACGGAAAGTGCGCTCCCGTTCAAGCCCCCCCAAAAAAACAAGTTGGAGGAGCTCCCCTGCTGCTGACACTCCCTCAAGCCCACCGACTAATTCGAAGTCCTGGCCATCTGTCGATCCGACGCGCGCCAGATCAAGCGTGTGGTGTCGTAGCCCTGCTGGCGCGCGATGCTCAGCAGTTCCTCACGCACGACGCTATTGACGGTCGGGGTACGGGACAGCAGCCACATGTAGCGACGGCTTGGGTCGCCGACGATGGCGGTCTTGTAGTCATCGCTGACGTACAACACCCAGTATTGCCCTTTCGCCACACCCGGCACGATCCGTGAAAACCAGTTGTCGAACTCGACCCAGAGCTTGTCGGTCTTGCCCGGCACCTGCGGCGAGGCGGTGCCCCTGGCTTCTTCCCACTGCCAGTCCGAGGTCAGGCAGCGATTGAGCACACCCACGTTGCCGTCTGGCTTGAGGGTGTAGTGGGCTTCCGATTGCGCGCAATTGCGCTGGAAATACATGGGCAGGCGGGCCAACTCATACCAGGTCCCTTGGTAGCGCTTGAGATTGACGCTGTTGACCGTCTTGGGTGCCAGCGGATCTTCGCCAGAAGTGGCACAGCCAGCCAAAACCAGGCCAGCCAAAAGCACAAAAACTAACCGCATCATTATTTTTCTCCCGCAGGCCTCTGGCCTCGGTTTACTTCAGGCCTTGGCCGGAAAACATCAACACTTTGTCACCGGCGTACTGCACGCTGATAAAGCTTTTCTGGTCGCCCCAGGTGCAGCTGGACATGCCGAGCGCGCCTGAACAATCGGTCGGTTTCCCCAGTAACGTTTCGACTTCGGACTTGGGCATGCCAGCCGACAGTTTCGAATAGTTTTCCTGGTTGACCTTGCTGCATGCAGTCAACACGACGCACATAAACAACAGGGCGATAGATCGCAGCGACATGGAGTAACTCCTGGAACGAAGGGTGGTGGCAGGGTGCCAACCTGATCCTTAGAAGAGAAAACCCCTATCTGGTTCCCTGACGCCCCCAGTATTTATTGGCTGTGCAGAGGTGTTTCACCGGTGAAACAACCAGTTTGTGACGCCGTCGTACCTTTCGTCGGGATTGGGCCCGTGGCGCCTGATGGGCTGGGCTTCTGCGCCGATAAGAAGTAACAGCGCAAAACCCTGCGTTATGGCAAGTTGACAGCCCGTCCTGACCCGTCCCTTCGCGGTAGTGCTCCTAATGACCAGAAACATGAAATTCAGCCATAAAATCCTGCTGGCTGCCGCCCTCGTGGTGGCCGTCGCATTCGCCTGTTTCATCCTGTTCAACGACTACCGTCAACGCCAGAGCCTGCACGCCAGCACCGAGACCTCCATGCAGGAACTCGGCAGCCTGACCAGCCGCAACATCCAGACGTGGGTCGACGGCCGCATCCAATTGCTGCAATCGCTGGCCCAGCAGATCGCCGTGGACGGCAACAGTGCCGACAGCCTCAAGCGCGCCGTGGGCCTGCCGGCCTACACCGGCAATTTCCAGCTCAGTTATTTTGGTGGCACCGACGGCGTGATGTTCTCGGTACCGGCCGGCAATCGCGCCGCCGACTACGACCCGCGCGCCCGTGGCTGGTACAAGGCCGCCAACAGCGCACAGCAAACCATCGTCACCGAACCCTACATCGCCGCCTCGTCGGGCAAGCTGGTGATCACCGTCGCCACCCCGGTGCAGCACCAGAACCAGATGATCGGCGTGGCCGGTGCGGACATCGACCTGTCCAGCATCAGCGCCATTATCAATTCGCTGAACTTCGGCGGCCACGGCCACGCGTTCATCGTCAGTGCAGACGGCAAGATCCTGATCCACCCCGACAGCAAGCGCGTGCTCAAGACCCTGGCCGAGGCCTACCCTAACGGCGCGCCGCAAATCAGCCCGGGCGTGAAGGAAGTCGACCTCGACGGCAAGACCCAATTCATCTCCTTTACCCGCGTCAGCGGCGTGCCGGGCGCCGATTGGTACGTGGCATTGGTGCTCGACAAGGACACCGCGCTGGCGATGCTCAGCGAGTTCCGTACTTCGGCGCTGATTGCCATGGTCATCGCCGTGGTGTTCATCATCGCCCTGCTCGGCATGTTGATCCGCGTGCTGATGCAACCGCTGCTGACCATGGGGCGCGCCATGCATGACATCGCTGAAGGCGAAGGCGACCTGACTCGGCGACTGGTCATCCACGGCCAGGACGAATTCGGTGCGCTGGGGACTTCGTTCAACCGCTTTGTCGAACGCATTCATACCTCGATCCGTGAAGTGGCCTCGGCCACTGGCCAGGTCAACGAAGTCGCCCTGCGCGTGGTCAGCGCGTCCAACTCGTCGATGTTCAACTCCGACCAACAAGCGTCGCGCACCAGCAGCGTGGCCGCCGCCATCAACCAGCTCGGCGCCGCCGCCCAGGAAATCGCCCAGAACGCCGCCCTCGCTTCGCAACACTCCAGCGATGCGCGCAACCTGGCCGAAGACGGCCAACAAGTGGTGGATAAAACCATCGCGGCCATGCAGCAGTTGTCGGCCAAGATCAGCGATTCGTGCGGCAACATCGAAACCTTGAACAGCAACACGGTGAACATCGGCCAGATTCTTGAGGTGATCACCAGTATTTCCCAGCAGACCAACCTGCTCGCCCTCAACGCCGCCATCGAAGCGGCCCGTGCCGGTGAAGCCGGACGCGGCTTCGCGGTGGTGGCCGATGAAGTGCGCAACCTGGCCCACCGCACCCAGGATTCGGCGCAGCAAGTGCAGAAGATGATCGAAGAGCTGCAAGTCGGCGCCCGGGAAGCGGTACTGACCATGACCGACAGCCAGCGCCAGAGCGAAAGCAGCGTCGGCATCGCCAACCAGGCCGGCGAACGCCTGGGCAGCGTGACCCAGCGTATTGGTGAGATCGACGGCATGAACCAATCCGTGGCCACCGCCACCGAAGAACAGACCGCCGTGGTGGAGTCGATCAACGTCGACATCACCGAGATCAACACCCTGAACCAGGAAGGCGTGGAAAACCTGCAAGCCACCTTGCGGGCCTGTGCCGACCTTGAGCAGCAGGCGGCGCGGTTGAAGCAGTTGGTGGGTAGCTTCCGGATCTAGTGCTCTCAAGGGCCCTTTCGCGAGCAAGCCCGCTCCCACAGTTGACCGAGTTCCGTCAGGTAAACGCGATCAACTGTGGGAGCGGGCTTGCTCGCGAAGACGGCATCAGCCGCGCAGAACACTCAGAACCTGGACCCAGGCCTGTTCAAGAATTCCACTTCCTCAGCCGTGGACTCGCGCCCCAACACCGCATTGCGATGGGGAAAGCGCCCAAACCGGGCAATGATCTTCTGATGCCGTTCGGCATAATCCAGGTTGTCCTCAAACACCGCCCGCTGCGCCTCCGGCTGTTCTCGCACCAAGTCGATAAACCGTGACACGGCCTCGTTCTGCACCGCGAGGTTTTCGCAGTGTTCGAGTACGAGATAGATGAATACCCGCTGGATCGGTTTGAGTTGCTGGTCAAAACCCGCCGCCATGCCCTGGGCCACCAGCGCTTGGGCACGCAGGTCACCGGAAAAGGCCTTGGGGGTGTCGCGGAAGATCATTCGCGGGAGTTGGTCGAGTAGCAGCACCAGGGCCAGCCAACCTTCCGGGCGTTGCGCCCAGTCGGTCAATCCGCCGGCCAGTGCCAGCTCGACCTGATCGCCAAAACGCTCGTTGGCCTGGCGATCATGGCGTTTGCCGAACCACAGCTTGCCTCTGTCAGCCGATATCTCGTCCGGTGTCTTGGCTGAACCAAACCACCAGTCGAGCAACGGCTGCCAGGGCTCGGCCATGATTTATTCCTTGTGGTAGGCCGTGGCGCGCGCCACTTCTTCCTTCGAGCCGAGGAACACCGCTACGCGCTGGTGCAGGCCTTCGGGCTTGATATCGAGGATGCGCTGGTGGCCGTCGGTGGAAGCGCCGCCCGCCTGTTCCACCAGGAACGACATCGGGTTGGCTTCGTACATCAGGCGCAGTTTGCCTGGCTTGGACGGCTCACGGCTGTCGCGCGGGTACATGAACAGACCGCCACGGGTCAGGATGCGGTGCACATCGGCAACCATCGCGGCAACCCAGCGCATGTTGTAGTTCTTTTTCAGCGGGCCTTCTTCGCCCGCCAGCAACTCTTCGACGTAGCGTTTTACCGGGGCTTCCCAGTGACGCTGGTTGGACATGTTGATGGCGAATTCCTGGGTGGTTTCAGGAATGGTGATGTCTTCGTGGGTCAGTACGAAGCTGCCCATTTCGCGGTCCAGGGTGAAGCCCTTGACGCCGTCACCCAGGGTCAGCACCAGCATGGTCTGAGGGCCGTAGATGGCGTAACCGGCAGCGACCTGCTCGGTGCCTGGCTGCAGGAAGGCCTTTTCATTCAAGGCTTCGTTCTGGCTCAGGTATTCATTCGGGCAACGCAGTACCGAGAAGATGGTGCCAACCGGTGCGTTGATGTCGATGTTCGACGAACCGTCCAGTGGGTCAAACACCAGCAGGTAGGCACCCTTGGGGTATTTGCCCGGGATCTGGTAGGCATTGTCCATTTCCTCGGACGCCATGCCGGCCAGGTGACCGCCCCATTCGTTGGCTTCGAGCAGGATTTCGTTGGACAGCACGTCGAGCTTCTTCTGCACTTCGCCCTGCACGTTTTCGGTGCCCATGCTGCCCAGGACACCACCCAGCGCGCCTTTGGAGACGGCGTGGCTGATTTCCTTGCACGCACGCGCCACCACTTCGATCAAAAAGCGCAGATCGGCAGGGGTGTTGTTGCTGCGGGTCTGCTCAATCAAATAGCGACTCAAGGTAACGCGGGACATGGACGGCTCCGAAGAATAGGGGACGGAAAAACCAGCGCAGTTTAGCGCGAGTCGGGACTTAATTCCTCCTATGAGACGGGATATGGAGGATTGAGTTCATATCCGAGCCTGCCAACCTGCGTAGGAGCTGTCGAGCGCAACGAGGCTGCGATCTTTTGATCTTGATTTTTCACTCAAGATTCAAGTGTCTGGGGAAAGATCGCAGCCTCGTTGCACTCGACAGCTCCTACACATTGCATATTTATGCAAAACAGCATTTGTCTTCTGCGAAAAGAACAAGCACTATGCGCGTTATGCAAAAACGCAACGTTTCTACCGTATTAAGAGCATTGCTCGATCAGCACGGGATCTCCCCCACGGAGCTTCACCGGCGTACCGGCGTGCCTCAGTCCACCCTCTCGCGGATCCTCAGCGGCAAGATCGTCGACCCTTCGGATAAACACATCTCGAAGATCGCCGAATACTTCGCCGTGAGCACCGACCAGTTGCGCGGGCGCGCGGACGTTGTGCCCGCTGGCAATGCCCGCCGCGATGAGCCGCATTCCGAACTCAAGGACATAAGCCTGTGGGACGACGAAACACCCGTCGAAGAAGACGAAGTGTCGGTCCCTTTTCTGCGCGAGGTTGAATTGGCTGCTGGATCAGGAAGATTCGTCATCGAGGAAAGCGAGCGCTCCAGTTTGCGCTTCGGCAAGCGCAGCCTGCGTCACAACGGTGTGCAGTTCGACCAGGCCAAGTGCGTGACGGTGCGCGGCAACAGCATGTTGCCGGTGCTGCGCGACGGCGCCACGGTCGGAGTGAATGCGGGCAAATGCGGGATCGGCGACATTGTCGACGGTGACCTCTACGCCATCAACCACAACGGCCAATTGCGGGTGAAGCAGCTTTATCGCCTGCCCACCGGCATCCGCCTGCGCAGCTTCAACCGCGATGAACATCCGGACGAGGACTACACCTTCCAGGAAATGCAGGATGAGCAAATCGTCATCCTCGGCCACGTCTTCTGGTGGGGCATGTACGCCCGCTAACCCCTCCGCTGTCAGATAAAACCCGCCGCCGTGCGGGTTTTTTTCGCCTCCTGAAAACCCGTAGCCCCTGTGTTTACGAGGGTTTCATGCGCTGGCGCATTTTCCGCGCATAAATAAATGCATTTGCGCATTGACTGTATATGCATCCATGCATATTCTGTGTCCAAGCCGCTCGACAAAGCGGCTGGCAACGAAGCTCTTTAGTTCCACCAACAGGCAGCGATGAACCGGCCTTAACGGTTCAGAGGGTTGGCAACTGACCCGGGTGTGCAGCGTAAAGCACCAGAAGCAGTTATCCGGCGGGCAGGGACCGCGGTCGGAGGAACAATTTGAATGGATCCGTACCGCGCCAGTCGCGCCGAAAGATCAACTTCCTTCTGGCCATTGGTCAAGGAAGGCGAAGGAGCGCATTACTGAAAAGCCCGGTTCATTGCCGGGCTTTTTGGAATGCCTATCTGAAGCAGGCAGATCGAAGAGTGCCGGAGTACCGGCAATCAATAAGGATATGAGCATGAAAAAATACGCACGTGTTGTGGACGGCAAAGTCGACAACATCTACGAAACCGTCAACCCGATCTCTGAGGAGTTCCCAGCAGACCAACTTTGGATTGACGTTACTGGCAGGTCCAACGCTGAGGTCGATTATGACTACAACGCAGTCAACACTGATGGGCTCTGGTCGTTCAACTCCGGTTTCCCTTGGCCACAGACTGCACTTGCGGAGCAGATGCGTATTGAAAAAAGCAGGCGACTCGACAGCGTCATGACCCAAGTGGCGTCTTCGGGATTGCAATTCAAAGTCGATCTGGGCGTCGCTACCGCCGCCGAGCAGGCTTACTTGATTGCCTTCAAGGAGTATTGCATCGCCTTCACTCAGGTTAACAAACAGCCCGCTTTTCCACTGAGCATTGTTTGGCCAGAGTTGCCCTGAACGGAGTGTCTTCTTGAAAAGCCCGGCGCAGTGCCGGGCTTTTGCACTGCCTTTCAACACTCATCCATCACCCCCCCAGGAAACGAGACATGACAAACGAGCAACAAGCGTTGCTGGACATGTCGATCTGACTGGTCATGGTGCTCGCTCTGGTGGGTGGAGGGGGTCGGCGAGATGTGTCGCGCCGCCAACGGGAGGGCTTTCGATGCTGAAAGATTTCAGATGCGGTCACTGCAAAAAACTTCTGGCCCGCATGGGCGAGAACACCGAACTCCAGATCAAGCGTTCCCGGTGCGGGACGTTGAATCATGTGAAGGCCGTTGAGCCTCGAGTGATCGCTGGTGAGCGAACAGCGTGCGGAATAGGCCCTGCACTTCGTACTCAATGACATCCATCGAGGTAAGAAAAATGAAATTGCTCAAAAAAATCCTGCTGGCGGCTGCGTTTTTGTCGTCCTTCGTATCCCTGAACGGTTGGGCTGATACGGCGATGTCGTGGAACCTGGCCCGGGACATGTACCTGATGACCGAAGCGGCACCGGTCGGTTCGCCCTGGTCGTTCATGCAAAACAAATCGGGGGTGAACGCCTCGGCCAACTACACGCTCTTTCCGTCGTTCCAGGCCGGGGGCTGTAATGGCAAGCCAACCACCTGCTGGCGCGACGATGCGACGGGCGCTTGGATTTCCATTCCAAATGAAAGCTTCACCTTCACTGGCTCGGGCACCAGTTTCGTGTTCAAGCAGGGCGATGTGGCCACGCATCCTGGTACCAACAGTCAGAGCATCTTCCGTTGGGCCAGTCCTGTCACCGGCAATATCAACGTGCTGGGGCGGGTCAATGACCTGCATAACGCTTGCGGGGATGGTGTTGGCTGGTCGCTGAACCTGGGCGACACCGTGCTCCAGTCCGGGAGCCTGGCAAACGGCGGCAGCACCACGTTCGTGCTGAACAGCGTCGCAGTCACGCCGACATCTTCGCTTTATCTGGTCATCGACAGAAAGGCTAACAACTCTTGCGATGCGACCAGCGTGGACATGCTGATTACTCGGTAAAAACCTATTTATCTAAAGGAAATAAACTCATGAAAAAATTCTTCAGCGTGCTGATTGCAGCCGTCCTGGCTACCCAGACCCTCCATGCGTTTGCTGAAACCTCCCCCGTCGGTTCCTGGCAATTCGCTTACTACCACGTTCCGGGCGGTGGTTTTTATGCCAACCAAACGATCTGTTTCAAAGCAGACAATACCTGGTACTCGAGTTCGCAGGCTGGCTGGAAGGGCGCATGGTTTCAGAACGGCGACGATCTCCAATGGAATGGGAGTGTGCCAATGCCGGGTGCAGGGAGCGCCAACAATCTCGCGACCATTGCCATGGGTAAGTTAGCTGTCGCTGGTTCGATGTCGGGTAACTACGCGGAATGGGCCGCACCCAGTGCGCTACCGCTGTCTTGGGACAGGCACTACACCTACACCATGACTTACAAAGGCGCGACCTGCGCTGCGCCAAAGTGACGTCAGCCGCCAATTGCCTGACAAACGTTTGAACGCCGTCTCTAGCGACTTAATGGGTTGCATCGACCCACATCTCATTCAACTTCAAACAACTTACCCGCCCAATCTTAATCACCCCAGGAAACGAGACATGACAAACGAGCAACAAGCGTTGCTGGACATGCCGATCTGGCTGGTCATCGTGCTCGCCCTGGTGGGCGGGGTGTCCGGCGAGATGTGGCGCGCAGACAAGGAGGGCGCCCGTGGCTGGTCGTTATTGCGGCGCCTGGCCTTGCGCTCCGGTGCCTGCGTGGTCTGCGGCGTATCGGCAACCATGCTTTTGTATGCCCTCGGCATGTCGATCTGGAGCGCCTGCGCTTTGGGTTGCCTGACCGCCATGGCCGGTGCCGATGTGGCGATCGGTCTTTACGAGCGCTGGGTCGCCAAGCGGCTCGGCGTCTGCGAAGTGCCGCCGCGGGACATTCCTCCCGACCAGCCGTGAATCGACAGCGCTGATCCATACCAAAGGAGGCGATCAATGCCTGCCCTTATCGAAAAACCGTCGCAGCTATTCTCGGCCATTGCCCAGACGCTGCGCGCCATTTATCCCGCCTTGAAAGTCGGCAGCCCCCAGGATTTCGATGGCACCGACGATCAACCCTGGGTGCTGATTGCCCTTGAGCGTGATGCGCCCGGTAACCGCGCCAATGACGGGCGTATCGCCCATGTCCTGACGGTTTCCTTGCAAGTGGTCATGGCCGTTCCAGGATGGGATGCCTGCGATCTGGCCGGGGAGCTGAAACACCTGGTCATGGACAACCGCTGGGGGCTGTCGGGCGATCAATGCGACCTGCCCACGGAGCTCGATGGCCTGCCATCCACGTTCATTAACCCGGCACGGGCTTACACAGCCTGGACCCTTTCCTTCAACCAAACCCTGTACCTCGGCCCGACGCTGCTGGAGGACCCGCTGGGCATCCCGAAGTTTGCCCGTACCTGGGAAGTGTCGAACATCGACGACCCGGACCAATACACCGCACTCGAGGGCTGAGCCATGTTTGATGCGCTGTTACGGATGCATCTGGGGCCGATCATCGAGCGTCTGGCGCAGATGGAAACCGAGCTGGAAGACATGCATCGGCGGGCGGAGAGTTTCTGCCGCATCGGCGTTTGCCAGGAAGTCGACGCGGCCAGCAACACCTGCAAAGTCAGCCATAGCGGACTGCTGACCCCGGCGATCCGCTTTTTCAATCCGAGTGCCGGGGCCCAGAGCGAGTCGCGGATTCCTTCCGTGGGCGAGCAATGCCTGTTGCTGAACCATGGCGGCGGCGAAAGCGGTGGGCAAGCCGTGGCGTTGTTCGGCCTCAACGGCGGTCAGTTCCCGCCCGTCTCGACCCAGGCCTCGCTGACGCGGCGCCTCTATCAGGACGGTACGGAAAACGGCTACGACCATGCCAGCCATGTCCTGCACTGGCAAAACGGCCCGGCGACGTTCAGCGGTTCTCGTGAATCCCTGCAGTTGAACATTGGCCCGTCGCGGCTGGCGATGACGCCCCAGGCCATCGAATTGCAAGTCGGCGCCGTCGGCATTCGGCTCGACGCTTCCGGCGTGCACCTGAGCGGCCCGGTGGTGGATCACCAGGGACGCGTCATCAGTACCGCATAAGAGATTTCCTCATGATTGGAATCGATCGAAACACCGGCGCCACGGTCGACGACTGGCTGCAGTTCGTGCAGCGCGCCACCCGTGCCTTGACCACGCCGTTGGGCACTCGCCAGAAGCGCCCGTTGTATGGCTGCGCACTCACGCAGTTGCTGGGGCAGAACCTCGGTGACGACCTGCTGATCCTGGCCCAGAGCCACGCGGCCCAAGCGTTCTACAACCCGGACAACGGCATCGATGATTTCGAGCCGCAGGTCATTGTCGCCAGCCGACAGGGGGCCGGATTGCTGCTGCGTTTCGCCGGCACCTGGAAAAACCGCAAACAGACTTTCGAGGTGGTGACATGAGCATGTTGATACCCGGCCAGAACCAACTGGCCGAACCGGCCATCGTCACTGTCGAAGCGTTCGAGGATCTGCTGGCAGAGTTCAAGACTTTCGTGGTCGAGTACGTCGGCGCACGCTCTCCAGCAAGCGCGGCGAAGCTGGTGGACAGCCTCGAAAACGAAAGCGAACTGCTGACCCTGGCCCTCGAGGCGTTCTGCGTCCGGCTGCAAACCCACGAACGCAAATACAACGCCCGCATCAAGCAGATGTTGGCGTGGTGGGCCACGGGCACCAACCTCGACGCTCGCCTCGCGGACATGGGCCTTGAGCGCCAGTTGCTCGACCCGGGCGACTCGGCGGCATTCCCGCCCGTTCCCCCGGTCTACGAAAGCGATGACGATGCGCGGTTGCGCTACTACCTGGCGCCCCACGCCCCAGCAGCGGGGTCGCGCATGCAGTATCGGCGGGAGATTTTTACCTTGGGTGAACGGCCAGCGGTGAAGGTGGAAAACGCCTCGGCGGGTGTGGTGACGGTCACCTACACCTTCGACCCGGATGGTCATGCGGCGCAGGTCAAGGATGGTAATGGACGTCGGACAGCGCCGGGTGAAGTCACGGTCACGGTGCTGTCCCGTGACGGCGACGGCACGCCGACCGAGGCGCTGCTCGACGGTGTTCGCCAGCATTTCGCCCGGCCGGATGTACGACCGGAAACGGACCTGGTCATCGTCCAGGCCGCGCAGATCAAACCCTACAAAATCCGCGTCGTGGCGAAGATCAATGCCGGCCCGGATTCGGGCTTGACCCAGGTTGCCGCCGAACAGCAGTTGCAGGCGTATGCCGAGGCGTGTCATCGCCTGGAAGGGCGGGTGGACCCCAGCTGGATCGACTACACGCTGCACAGCGCGGGCGCGGTTCAGCTGCAGATTCTCGAGCCGCTCGCACCGATTGTGGCGACGGCTTTTCAAGCCCCGTACTGCACGGGCATCGAGGTCGAGGTGGATACGTTATGAGTGACGACACACCTCGACCGAGCCTGCTGCCGGTCAACAGCTCACCGCTGGAAAGGGCACTGGATCTGGGGTTCGCGCGGTTGCTCGAACGCATCGATCCGCCGTTTCCCGAGCTGATGAACCCGGCCACCACGCCCTTGGCGTTCCTGCCGTATCTCGCGGCGGATCGTGGGGTCAACGAGTGGAGCTCCGCGGCGCCCGAAGCTGAAAAGCGCCTGACCGTTGAACTCGCCTGGCCAACCGCCCGGCAGGCCGGGACGCGAAAGGCGCTGGAAAACGCGGCCAAGGGTTTGCAACTGATGCCTGAAGTGCGCGCCTGGTATGAGCAAACACCCCCTGGCCCGCCCTACAGTTTTTCCGTCCGGGCATTTACCGAGCAGCCCTACAGCGAAGAAATCGACGCCCGTCTCGACCGTCGCCTGGCGGATGCCAAAAGCGAGCGTGACACCTTGAAGGTGTCTGTCGGCTTGAGCGCCTTCGGCAGGCACGTCATCGGCGCCGCCACGCTGTGCGGCGAACTGACCACGGTTTATCCGATCGTCATCGAAGGACTGCAAGCCTCGGGTCAGGTCTTCATGGCCGCCGGGCTCTACACCGTCGAAACCTCCACTATTTATCCACAGGGGTCCTAAATGGCCGACTACTACACCCTGCTCACCGATGCGGGGATCGCCTACGAAACCGCCTGCAAGGCGGCGGGCACACCGATCAAGCTGTCGCAGATTTCCGTCGGTGACGGCGGCGGCACGGAATACAACCCGGCGGCAACGGCGACGGCACTCAAGCGCGAAGTCTGGCGCGGGCCGCTCAATGCGCTGTTCCAGGATGAAAACAACCCGAGCTGGCTGCTGGCCGAGGTCACCATCCCGTCCGACGTCGGCGGCTGGTATGTGCGTGAGGCCGGGATCTGGACCGATACCGGGATCCTGTACGCGATTGTCAAATATCCGGAATCGTTCAAACCGGTGTTGGCGACGTCCGGTTCGGGCAAAGAGTTCTACATCCGGTCGATTTTCGAGACCAGCAATGCTGAGCTGGTGACGCTGCTGATTGACGACACGGTGGTCAAGGCGACGCGGGCTTGGGTGACCGGCTACGTGGCTGACGAACTCGCCAAGCTCGACAGGAAGCAGTCGGTGCGGGTGGCGACAACGGCCAACATCGTCTTGAGTGGTGCGCAGGCGATCGATGGTGTTGCGGTGATCGCCGGGAATCGGGTCTTGGTCAAATCCCAGACCTTGGCGAAAGACAACGGTATTTACGTGGCCGCGAACGACGCTTGGGTCCGGGCAAAGGATGCCGATGCGAGTGCCGAAGTGAGTTCGGGATTGATTGTCTCGGTGGAGGAGGGCGCTACGCTTGCCAACACGATCTGGCAGTTGATTACCGATGGTGCGATTGTGCTGGGCACTACGGCGTTGGCGTTTCAGAACATCACGCAAGGGTTTGCGCCGATTAACTCTCCAGCTCTACAAGGAACACCTACAGCTCAAACAGCGGCTCAGTTTGATAACACGAACAAGCTTGCTACGAATCTGTTCGTGCAACGGGCTTTGGGTAATCTTAGTGCCGCTATACCTATCACCGATACAACCAGCCTGACGGCTGCGCATTGTGGCTTCCTACTGGTAGGGTCCGTTGGGCTTCTTGGTAAAACTGTTACGTTGCCCCCCATCAGTGGTCTGCCCACCGGCGCGACGATCCATTTTTCTGCCGGTGTGGCTGATACCACTATTGCAGCGGCAGGGTCCGACATCATAGGTCCGAACGTAGGTGCAACGGGTTCAACCATCACCTCGTTTGCAATTGACGCGCTTGATTCAATCACTCTTGTGAACGTCGGATCAGGCTGGCGAATGGTTGGCGGTTCTCACCTTAACAAACACAGCAGCCAGTTCGGCGCTAGTCTCGTTGCCAATGGCTATCAGAGACTCCCGAGCGGTCTGATCATTCAGTGGGGCACTGCCGGGAATACAAACGGATTTGGAACATGGACTTACCCGATAGCATTCCCAAACGCAGTTTTTCGTGTGTTTGCCAGTAACGACGCCACGGCCTCTGGTGCCAACATGTACGCATGTGGCGCTCATCCCTCGGGAACTCCTAAAGTATCAGCCACCATCGCGAGTCAGTTGGCGACTGGGGGGGACGCCATCTTCCTGTTTGCCATCGGTTACTGACATTCAGAATAAGGAACTCCTACCAAAAGACAATTATTTCATCAGTCCTGGATACTGGGACTGTGAGTGCGAGGTGAGAAAATGACTCTTTTTTCAAGCAAGACAACGGGTGGTTTCTACGATGACTCCATTCACTCTGCAGCGCAGATCCCCGAAGATGTGGTTGAAATAACCCAAGAGCGACATGCGGAGCTTCTTGAGGGGCAGTCCATAGGAAGGCGGATTTCAAGTGGCGCAGATGGTTATCCAATACTTATCGATCCACCTGAACAATCGCCTGAGTCTTTCGCGGCGGTTGAACGTATATGGCGTGACGGCCAGCTTGTCATGACCGATGGTATGGTCGCCCGGCATCGGGACGAGTTGGAGGAGGTGTCAGAGACCACTCTTTCTGTCGAACAATACTCGGAGCTTCAAGCTTATCGGCGAGCGCTACGCAGTTGGCCGGAGGGGAAAGAGTTCCCGCTGCTCGATCATCGTCCGATCGCGCCGTCCTGGCTGTTCAAACAACCCCAATAAACGCCCCGCACCGACGGGGCGTTTTCTTTCCAGCAACACATCAAAAAAACCTGACAACGGCCCCGCATACACGGGGCTTTTTCATATCTGGAGAAACACAAATGGCACTGCGCCAAACCTACACCGTGCTCCTCCCATTCCCCACCGGGGGTGGTCACTGGTCGAGCGTCGGCCAGGAACTCGACCTGCTCGACGTCGAGGCCAACGCCTTGCGCAGCGCTGGTCGCCTGGAGCTGAAGAAAACCGAAGTCGTCGAACCGGCTTCTGCATCCATCCCGGCCAAAAAGGCCGCCACCAAGAAGGCTGAATAACCATGGCTGAGGTTTTGAACTTCGAGCACAACGGCATTACCGTCAATGCCACCGAATCTCCCGAGGCCATGGGTGGCCTGGGTGACAACGTCATCGGTCTGGTCGGCACTGCGCCGAATGCCAACCCGCTGATTCCGAAAAACACCCCGTTCCGCATCAACAGCTTCACCACCCAGGCCCAGTTGGACCCGACCGGTGCCGAGGCGGGGACATTGTTCCAGGCGGTCTACCAGATCCTCAAAGTGGTCAAGGTGCCGGTCTACGTCGTCATCGTCGAAGAGGGCGCGACACTGGCCGACACGCAGAACAATGTGATCGGTGGTATCGAAGCGCAGACCGGTCGCAAGTTGGGCTTGGCCGCGTTGAGTGGGGTCGCTGAAGACTTGACCATCATCGGCGCGCCGGGCTTCACCGGCACCAAGGCGGTGGCCAGCGAGTTCGCTTCGTTTGGCAAGCGCATCAAGGCCCGTGTGGTGCTCGATGGCAAGGATGCCGCGGTCGCCGACCAAGTGACCTACAGCCAGGAACTGGGCGGTGCCGACCTCGGTTTCGACCGTTGCCTGGTGGTGCACAACATGCCGGCGGTGTACTCCAAGGCGGCGAAGAAAAACGTCTTCCTGGCCCCGTCGAGCCTGGCCATCGCCGCGCTCGCCAAGGTCAAGCAATGGGAGAGCCCAGGCAACCAGGTGACCTTCGCCGAAGACGTCTCGCGCACCGTCGAATACAACATCCTCGACACCTCCACCGAAGGCGATCTGCTCAACCGCTACGGCGTCAGCTACTACGCCCGGACCATCCTCGGCGGCTTCTCGTTGCTGGGTAACCGTTCCATCACCGGCAAGTTCATCAGCTACGTCGGCCTGGAAGATGCCATCAGCCGCAAGCTGGTGAAGGCCGGCCAAAAAGCGATGGCCAAGAACCTGACCAAGTCGTTCATGGACCAGGAGGTCAAGCGCATCAACGACTGGCTGCAAACCCTGGTGGCCGACGAAACCATCCCTGGCGGCAGCGTGTACCTGCACCCGGAATTGAACAGCGTCGAGAAGTACAAGAACGGCACCTGGTACGTGGTCATCGACTACGGCCGCTACGCGCCGAACGAACACATGATTTATCAACTCAATGCCCGCGATGAAATCATCGAGCAGTTCCTGGAGGACGTTCTCTAATGTTTACCAACCGCGTAAGACAGGCCATCGCGGCCACCCTGCAAGGCCTGCCGTTGTCGGCGACCGTGGAAGAGTTCAGCCCGCCGAAAATCGAATTCGACATGGAAGAGATGCGCGGCGGCCGTTTCATTGGCGAGGAAATGGCCAAGGGCGGCAAGGTGCTGACGGCCAAGCTGACCCTGCAAGGCCTCGGCCCGGAAGTCATGCTGGCGCTGGGCGTGAGCGTGGGCGACGACATTCTGCTGAACGTGCGTGAAGCCGGCCAGGATCAGGACGGCAACACTTGGTTTACCTACCACACGGTGGGCGGCAAGTTGAAATCCCTCGAGGAAACCCTGCTGAAAATGGGCGAGAAACCCAAGACCAACCTGGAGCTGTCCTGCCGCACCTACAACCGCCTGGAAAACGGCGTCCCGGTGATCGACATCGACGTGCGTACCCAGAAGTTTGTGCTCAACGGCGTCGACATTCTTGGCGATGCGCGCCGTGCGGTGTTGCTGCCTTAAACAAACCCGTCGGTTGGACACAGTCCCTGTGGGAGCGGGCTTGCTCGCGAAGAGGCCACCAAGTTCAACATCAATGTTGATCGACATACCGCTTTCGCGAGCAAGCCCGCTCCCACAGGTGGCTCGCCCACCCTGATTCACCAAGGAATTGATTTCATGTCCTGGATGCCTCCTACACACGAGCTGTTGTCACCGATCACCAGTGACGACGGCTCGCAGATCGAGCAGATCACCCTCAAGCCGCTGTACTACGCCGCGCAAAAAGACGCCCTGGCCCGTGCCGGTGATGACGAAGACGATCAGTTCTTCGAGCTGGCCAAACTGGCCACCGGCCTGTCGGTCAAGGAGCTCGATCAGCTCAAGCGTCCGGACTACGTCAGCATTGCCCAGTACGTGCACGAAATGTCCACGCGTCCGGCGTCGTACTTTCTGGATGAGCCACAGGCCGATCCCGACCAGGTGCAACTGCTGCAACCGCTCGACGTCGCGGGCCGCAGTGTGACCGCGCTGACCCTGGAAATGCCGGTGCTGCGTGCGACCAAGGCGATGAAAAAACTGAAGACGGCCAAGGAACGCGCCGAGTTCATCACCGCCCATTGCACCGGCCTGATGATGCCCGATCTGGACCTGTTGACCGTGCCCGACTGGACCCAGTTGCAGGTGCGCATCGACGATTTTTTAAACAAACCGGCGGACTTCTTTCGGAACGCGACATCGAAGTGATCCTCGATGTGGTGCCGCTCATTTACTCGGTAAGTGAGGCGGAGATCCTGGAGTGGGACGCCGGCAAGGCCTTGCGCCGATACGACATCGCGATCACTCGCCTTGGCGTGAAACAGGAGTAGAGCGGGATGGCGGACGATAGATATTCGCTCAAATACGCAACCTTCAATGAGCCTGGGTTGGCGTTCGGTAATACCAGCCTCACCAGTGGTGTGTCAGCACAAGGCGCGTTCGCCAGGGATCAACTGTCGAGCCTCGATCTGGCGCTGGAAAAACTCGGGCTCAAGCTCGGACTGCTGACCACGGCGATCGAGTCGCTGACGGTAAAGCTTTCGGCGCAACGATTGTTTTCCCAATCGATGGGCGCTGGCGCCAAGGGTGAGTCGGCCAACGAGCCAAAGGGTAAGTCGGGTGGCGGCATCGAGCCACCGGCGCTGCTCAAACCCGCGATAGCGATGGATTCGGCCATGGCCGATCTGAAGCAGGCCACCCAATTCACGCCTCGTCAGATTGCCGAAGTGGCGGAACCAACCCAGCGTATCGCCAGCGCGCCATTGGTGGCGGCTGGCGGGACCACGGCGGTTGAGGTGGTGAGGATGCAAAGCCTGGCGGCCAGGGCAGGCATCGGTAGCGATCTGCCCAATGCCTCGGACCGGCAATTGGCACTGTTGCGCTTCGCCAGTGATGCGGGTGTCACAGCATCGACGTTCAAAATGCCGGCCATGGAAGCCGCTGAGATGCTGCTCGGCTGGCGCACGTCCATGAAGCTCAGCGCAGAGAAAGCGTTTGATCTGGCGGATGCAACCAACCACCTGAGCAAGATTCCCGGTGGTGCGAAAGCGAGTGAGATCGGCACCGTGTTGCAGCGTGATGGTGCGGCTGCGACCTCGGCGGGCCTGCAGCCTGCCCAGGCTGCGGCACTGACGGCGGCACTTCTCAATACCGGCGCGCAACAAGCTGAAGCGGGTGTGGCGCTCGATCACTTCACGACCGCTTTAGGCAAGGGCGATCAGGCCTCCGCGACCGAGCAAGCGGCCTGGAAGCAACTGGGGCTGGATCCCAAAGAGGTGGCGAGCGGCTTGCGTGACAAGGACGCCGCGTCGGGGACAGTGATGTCGGTGCTGGCGGCCTTGAACGCGCAGCCGGCCGAAAAGCGCTCGAACCTTGCCTCTTCGCTGTTTGGTACTGGGGATGCAGCAGTGCTGCGCATGTCGCAGAAACTCGACGATGTGAATGCGGCGTTCTGGCAGGTGAAAGACCCAGGCCAATACGCCACATCGCAATTGGGCAACGACGGTTCGGTGCGGCAGGACGCGTTGGCGCTGTCGAACACCCGGCAGGGCCAGCTGAACGTCCTCAACGCCCGCAGCGAGCGTTTGTCGCTGGCCACGGGAAATGCCCTGATGCCCTCGGCGGATACCTCGTTCCAGTGGCTGGGTTCGCTGGCCGATGGCATGAGTGAGTTGGCTGAATCCTCACCCAAAGCCGCCGCGGCCATTGTGGTGATTGGCGCAGCGATCAAACCGCTTGTTGGCGCGCTGCTCAAAGCCCTAGGTGATGAGATGAGCAATCAAGCGGCCAAGCGCGTATTGGGGGGTGTGGCGACGCGTCTTCCCAGGCGTGTGGGAGAGGTGTTCTCTGAGGACTTCAGAAACGACAGTCGTAACGCCAAGCTGGATATCAAGGGCATCAGCCGGCTCGAGCCGGCGAACGTTGCCAAAGCCGGGGCTGGAATGAGCGCCGACGGTTCCCTTCGGGGCACGAGCTCTGCGTTGCGCTCGTTTACCCGTTTCATCCCAGGAGCCGTCGCGTTGACTGCCGCCCCTGAGGTGCTTGAGGGCGCGCTGAGCGGTGACGCCCGCAAAGTCGGCGCTGGTCTGGGGGCCGCAGGTGGCGGCTGGGCGGGGGCCTCGGCAGGTGCTACCGCCGGAGCCACTGTCGGTACTTTTTTTGGTCCGCTCGGCACGGCCATTGGCGGCGCGCTCGGTGCGGTCGTGGGTGGGCTGGCCGGCAGTTGGGTCGGGGGAGAGTCGGGGGCCTGGCTGGGTGACAAACTCGCCACGCCTGCCGACAAGCTCCCCCCTCCGGACCAGGCCGCCAGAGACCTGACCAACGCCCAAGCCAGCCAACAACAAAACACCATGACCGCAAACATCTACATCAATGGCCAGGACCAGGCCAGCGCGAGTCAGTTGGCCAACCTGGTTGTGCAACAACTCTCGGGCCAGTTTGGCTTGACGACCATGCCCAACTCACTCGCCATGCGCAGTGACGCGGCCCTGACCGACGGAGGTACGTGATGCGTCAGCAAATGGCACTTGGCAGTTTCATTTTCGGGCTGTCGAGAAACTTTGCGTACCACAGCCTGGTACGCACCTCGGACGGTGGCTGGAAGAGCATCGACATCCTCACCAGCAAACCCAAGTCCAGCCAGATCGGCCAAGGCCTGCAAGGGCTGACGATCACCGGCAAGTCGATGTACGCGACCGCCATGGATCGCCTCGATGAGTTGCGCGCCTTGCAGGCGCAGCGCGTGCCCGTGCCGTTGGTTGACGGCATCGGTCGCAACTGGGGCCTGTGGCAGATCAACAAGGTCACGGAAACCCAGACCGAGATCATCGATGACGGCACGGCGATGGTGGTCGGCTGGGTGGTTGAATTGACGGAGTTCGCCAATGCGTAGGGTTCGAAGTATCGCCGGTGATTCGGTGAATCTGTTGCTGTACCGCGAGCTTGAGCGTTGTGAGGATGCCGCCGAGGAGGCGCTCTGGCTGCTCAATCCGGGCTTGGCTGAATGGGGCCCGGTATTGCCGGCCGGGGTGTGGGTTGTCCTGCCGGAAGTGGATCTCAAACCTGTTGCACCCACACCGGTTTCGGCCTGGGATTAAGGAGGCAACATGTCACTGGGTTTCACGCCTGCGGTGGAAATTTATGGTGCGAACGCCGCACTGCTCAACGAACGCCTGCTCAAGTGGGAGCATGTCGACGCGGCGGGTATCGAATCCGATCAGCTGACGCTCACCATTAGCCTGGACGGGCTCGAAGGGTTACCCAGCCTGGGCGGGAAGATCGGTCTGCGGGTCGGTTATCTGGAGTCGGGGCTGGTGGATAAAGGCGAGTTCGTCATCACCCGACGCACGCCGTTCCTGTTTCCCCTGCAACTCGTGCTGGTGGCCATGGCCGCACCCTTCAGTGCGGCAGACCAGACCGGGTTCAAGCAACGCCGATCCGTCAGCCATGGCCCAACCACCCTGGGGGCCCTGTTTCGGCAACTGACTTCCAGGCACGGTTTTTCGCCGCGTGTGGCGCCGGATCTGTCGCTGATCAAAATCGAGCACATCGACCAGACCAACGAAACCGACATGGGCTTCCTCACGCGCCTGGCCCATCGTTATGACGCTGTCGCCAAGCCGATCAACGAGCTGTATGTGCTGGCTCGACGCGGCCAGGCGAAGTCGTTGTCGGGCAAGGTCCTGCCCGAGATGAAACTCTCGGTGACGACCAACAATCGCCCGGGCGACCACGCGTTCATCTCGGCCAAGTTGGATGAAACTGCTCGGGCGAAATACCAGGGCTGCAAGACCAGTTGGTGGGATGCGGCGGCCGGCAAAGTGCGTGTCGAGGAGAGCGGCCTCGCGCCGTTCAAGACCCTGCGCCAGCGCTTCCAGAGCGCAGACGACGCCCGCGCCGCCGGTGAAGGCGAGGTGCGCCGGATGCTGCGCGAAGCCCTCAAGGTGAGCATCGAATGCCCCGGCAATCCGGGGCTGTCCGCTGAAGGCATCGTGCTGCTGGATCCCACCTGGCCGGACTTCATGCGCGGTCGCTGGTCGATCGACAAGGTCACCGCCAGTGGCGACCGGGAAAAAAGCTATCGCTGCTTGATTCATGCAACCTGCCTGGATGCCAAGACCTGACCCCACCCCCCCTGTGGGAGCGAGCTTGCTCGCGATTGCGATATGACATTCGACATCTCCATTGCCTGACACGCCGCTATCGCGAGCCCCCGCTGGCCGGGCATTTCAATAACGTGTTTTCGATGATCTGATCATGGACATTACCCCACAGCAACTCATCAACATCATGCCCAACGCCCGCGCCCAAGCGGGCGTTTTTATTTCCGCACTGAACACCGCCATGTCGCGCCATGGTATCGACACACCCAAACGCGTCGCCGCGTTCCTGGCCCAGGTCGGTCATGAGTCGGGACAACTGCGTTATGTACGCGAGCTGGGCAGCGAGCAATACCTGAGCAAGTACGATACCGGGACCCTGGCCGTTCGCCTGGGCAACTCGCCCCAGGCGGACGGTGACGGCCAGAAGTATCGCGGCCGGGGACTGATCCAGATTACCGGCCGTGACAATTACCTTCGCTGCAGTCAGGGGCTGTTCGGCGATACACGTTTGCTGGCCTTGCCTGAGCTTCTTGAGCAGCCGCAATGGGCCACCGAGTCCGCCGCTTGGTTCTGGGAGCAGAACGGCTTGAACGAACTGGCCGACCGCGATCAGTTCAACACCATCACCCGGCGCATTAATGGCGGTTTGAACGGCCTGGAGGACCGCCTGCAATTGTGGGCCCGGGCGAGGGCGGTGTTATGCCAACCTTCGACCTGATGCCTTTTACGTCTCGCGCCCTGGGCATTGTTGTGTTGCTCGCGCTGCTGGCCGGCGGTTCGGCGATGCTCGCGTGGCGGTTCCAGGAGTGGCGTTACGGACAGCAGTTGGCCCAACTCGCACAAGCCCAGGCCGAGACGCTTAATCAAATCACCCAAGCGGCCGCGACGCTGCAGAAGGCCGAGCAGGACAAGCGCCGGGCCTTGGAACAGCAACTCTCCGCCAGCGAACAAACCCATTACCGAGCCTTGAGCGATGCCCAACGTGACCAGGATCGCCTGCGCGATCGCCTTGCTACTGCCGATGTCCGGCTGTCAGTCCTCCTCGACGCCGACGATGTTGCCGCCGGTTGCGCAATGCCTGCCACCCCCCGCGCCGGCGGCGTGGATCATGGAGGCGCGAGAGCCCGACTTGACCCGGCGCATGCTCAACGAATTATCGCCATCACCGACGCCGGTGATCGCGGACTGATTGCCTTGCAGGCCTGTCAGGCCTATATCAGAGCGCTGGATCGGTAATCCGCCAAGCCTTGCAAGCTTCCATTGCTCGTGTACGGTAGGCCTCAATTGTGTGGAATCAGGAGAGCACCATGGACGACATCACCGAACTGGCCGCTGAGCTGGGCAGGCGCCTGCAGCTGCTCAATGCCCACGTCACCACGGCCGAGTCCTGCACGGGCGGCGGGATTGCCGAGGCGATTACCCGAGTTCCCGGGAGTTCGGCCTGGTTCGAGGCCGGTTTCGTCACCTATTCCAATCGCCAGAAGACCCAGCAGCTGGATGTGCCGGCCGAGTTGTTCGAGAAGGTGGGGGCGGTCAGCCGCGAGGTGGTCGAGGCCATGGTGCGAGGAGCCCAGCAAAAAAGCCTGGCGCGTTTTGCCGTGGCGGTCAGCGGTGTAGCGGGGCCGGACGGGGGTTCTCCGAATAAACCGGTGGGCACCGTGTGGCTGGCCTGGGGTGTTGGCGAGGCGGTGATCAGTGAGCAGCGTTTCTTTGCAGGCAACCGCGACGAGGTCCGCCGACAAACGGTGAAGGCCGCGCTAGACGGGCTGCTGCAACATGCCGCTGTAGAAATCTCAAATCAGGGGTAGGCGATCCTCAATCGCTGTGGAATAATACTGGCTACTTATACAGGTGTTGGCCGTCAGGCCTTATTGATTACGTGAGGACTTTAATGGACGACAACAAGAAGAAAGCCTTGGCTGCGGCCTTGGGTCAGATCGAACGTCAATTCGGCAAGGGTGCCGTAATGCGTATGGGCGATCAGGACCGTCAGGCTATTCCTTCCATCTCCACCGGCTCCCTGGGCCTGGACATTGCACTTGGCATCGGCGGCCTGCCAAAAGGCCGCATCGTTGAAATCTACGGTCCTGAATCCTCCGGTAAAACCACACTGACCTTGTCCGTGATCGCCCAGGCCCAAAAAGCCGGCGCGACCTGCGCCTTCGTCGACGCCGAACACGCCCTGGACCCGGAATACGCCGGCAAACTGGGTGTCAACGTCGACGACCTGCTGGTTTCCCAGCCGGACACCGGCGAACAGGCCCTGGAAATCACCGACATGCTGGTGCGTTCCAACGCGGTTGACGTGATCATCGTCGACTCCGTGGCGGCACTGGTGCCAAAGGCTGAAATCGAAGGTGAAATGGGCGACATGCACGTGGGCCTCCAGGCTCGCCTGATGTCCCAGGCCCTGCGCAAGATCACCGGTAACATCAAGAATGCCAACTGCCTGGTGATCTTCATCAACCAGATCCGTATGAAGATCGGCGTGATGTTCGGCAGCCCGGAAACCACCACCGGCGGTAACGCGTTGAAGTTCTACGCCTCGGTTCGCCTGGACATCCGCCGTACTGGCGCGGTGAAAGAAGGTGATGAGGTTGTCGGCAGCGAAACCCGCGTCAAGGTCGTGAAGAACAAGGTGGCTTCGCCGTTCCGTCAGGCCGAGTTCCAGATTCTTTACGGCAAGGGCATCTACCTCAATGGCGAGATGATCGACCTGGGTGTGCTGCACGGTTTCGTCGAGAAGTCGGGCGCCTGGTATGCCTACAACGGCACGAAGATCGGTCAGGGCAAGGCCAACTCGGCCAAGTTCCTGGCGGACAACCCGGAAGTCGCCGCCGCCCTTGAGAAGCAACTGCGTGACAAGCTGTTGAGCCCGGTTGCAGACGTCAAGGCAGTGGCCAACCGCGAGCCCGTTGACGACCTGGCTGACGCTGACATCTGATCGATCCGATGACCGCCGTACTCGATACCCTCGTCGCGGTGCGGCGAACCGCGATGGACCTGCTCGCCAGACGCGAGCACGGTCGAGTCGAGCTGACGCGTAAACTGCGTCAGCGCGGCGCTCCCGATGAGTTGATCGACACGGCCCTCGACCGTTTGACTGAAGAGGGCTTGCTGTCGGAATCCCGTTACCTGGAAAGCTTTGTCTCTTATCGCGCCCGCTCCGGTTATGGTCCTTTGCGCATTCGTGAGGAGCTGGGCCAGCGCGGTTTGCAACGCCCGGATATCGAGCTCGCCTTGCGCGAAAGTGGTATCGATTGGCAGGAGCAACTGACGGACACCTGGCGTCGCAAGTTCTCAGGACATTTGCCCATCGATGCACGGGAACGAGCCAAACAAGGGCGTTTCCTGGCGTATCGAGGCTATTCCATGGAAATGATCAACCGCTTGTTCAGCGGTCGCGGTATGGATGACTAAACAAAAAACGGCCCGCTATTTCGATAGCGGGCCGTTTTTTTATGGGCTCAGGTTACTTTGATCGGGTCCCATGTGAGGGGATGGGGCTTTTGGGCGGGCTGGGCCCAGTTTTCCGACAAGTTGATGTAGTCCACCAGCTCCCTCAAGCGGCCGTGGTCGCGGGCGTTGAAGGCAAACGCCAGTCGTGTCAGATGACTGAAACGGGCCTCATCGTGCTCCTCGCCGCTGTAGTCATGCTGATGAAAGCAGTCGTTCAGGCACAGGTCGGCAAAATCTTTCTGCATCTGCTGCAGTGCCTGTTCGCTTAGCTTGTGATTCATGCGGATTACGAACTGATGCTTGAGCCAGCGACTGGAGTGAAAGTTGCGGTAGAACTGATTGATCTCTTCCACGGCTTCTTCGGCGTTGTACACCAAACGCATGAGCTTCATGTCAGTGGGCAGGATGTAGCGGTTCTCCTCCAATTGCTCACGAATAAAGTGCAGGGCTCCTTGCCAGAACTTGCCTCCTGGAACATCCAGCAGGACCACCGGTACCAGCGGGCTCTTGCCTGTCTGCACCAGCGTCAAGACCTCCAACGCCTCATCTAACGTGCCGAAACCGCCGGGGCAGAGCACCAGAGCGTCGGCCTCTTTGACGAAAAACAGTTTGCGGGTGAAGAAGAAGTGGAACGGCAGCAGGTTCGGCGTGCCTTCAACGGTCGGGTTTGCGTGTTGCTCGAAAGGCAGGGTGATGTTGAATCCCAGGCTGTGGTCGCGTCCTGCGCCTTCATGGGCGGCGGCCATGATGCCTCCGCCAGCGCCGGTGATGACCATCATGTCCGAGCGGGCCAGTGCCGCCCCCAGCTCTCGGGCCAGGCCATACAGCGGATGTTCGATGGGCGTTCGGGCCGAGCCGAAGACCGTGACCTTGCGGCGGCCCTTGAACTGTTCGAGTGTACGGAAGGCGTGCTCCAGTTCCCTCAGGGCTTGTAGCGTGATCTTGGCATTCCAGCGGTTGTGATCTTCCTGGGCCATGCGCAGCACAGTCAGGATCATGTCGCGGTAAATGGGGAGGTTGGGGCTGTTGGGGGACACCAGGTTGAGTTGCTCTTCGACCTTGCGGGTGAGGTCGTGGCCATGGTTCTCAAAATGACGACTGAGCAGGTCATTCGGTTTGTAAGGCATTCAACTTCTCCTTCTTAACAGAACCCTGGCCCGAACGAGAGATTCGTCAGGGCTACGACACTCCGTGTGTCGTTGTCGGCCCAGGCCCGTGCCTGGACGTTCGACCTGGCTCGACGCGGTCTGCAGCAAAGCGATCAAGCCATCCAACAGGTTCCGTTTTTCCCTTGGATGAAAAACAATCACACGGCAAGGTGCTGGCAGGGCAGCCTCTTTCTGCCCAATGAAAAAGAGATACATCTGAATCTAGCTGATCTTCGCAGCCTTGATCATGGCGCTCAAAAGTAACCGTTGGCAACCGCTGATACAGGCGCTGAACTATCGCGCCGCTCGTCAGATTGCCGGCCGGGTGCGTGCCGCTCTGATTTACTGATAACAAGCGTGCCAATGCAATTTGACGCCCAGGGCTGGGTGCCACGTGATGGATTTAAGCGGATCGGGCATGGAGGCGGGAGAAATGACCAGGGTGACTCTGGAGCTCGACAGGCAGTTGTACCTGATGCTGCGGGAATCGGCACAGGCCAATCGGGTGAGTCTTGAGGAAGAATGCTGTCGTCGGCTGGGAGGGCGAGCGTGGCGCTCGCGTTACTTGCAGGCGCTGGTGGCGGAGTTGCGCGCCGACGATGAGCAGCGGCGCGCGAGCTCGGGTTGATTACTTCTTCGTCTTGGCGGGTTTCGGGCAATCCGATTCTTGGAAGCGCTCGGTCGCGACCGGGCGGTTGGTCTTAACCTCGGTGAACTCATAGCGCATCGTTGCACCCTTGGCCATCAACTTGCGGAAGCCCGGATTGGTGCACACCGTGGAGCCCAACTGGAAATACACGGCCTTGGGGTCTGCGCGCATTTTCTGGGCATGACTGCTTTGCACGCTGAGATGGTTGATCAGCTCGGTGCCTTCGACGGTATAGCCCTGGTCGAGAATGTCTTCGCTGATCGCCCGCGGCGTACCGACGCTACTTTCCTTGGCAACGTTCTGCAGCATCTTGTTCAGTTCGAGTTCTTTCAGCGAAGCAGCCTGAGCGCTGAAGGACGTCGCCAGCAGAACGGCAACGGTAGGGACGATAAGGCGCAGCATGAAACTCTCCTGGTTCAGTGACTGGTGGTTCGACCGATCACATGACTGTGCGTTCAGTGGCCGGGAATTATAGGGGAGCCCGGGTGGACGGTACAGGCGCGTGCGCTCTGGTAGACTGCCGGCCTTTATTGCCCTGCCGAGTGTTGTTCGTGTCGAGTTTTCCTGTCTGTCGGCGTTGCCCACGATGAGTCACGCCCCTAACGCCGTAGCCCGCCTGCGCGACCAGCGCATGGATGAGGGGATCAGGCCGATTCAGGCCCGTGGTTGGCGCGCCCCCCGTTGCAGCGCCTGCCGCGTGATCGAAAGCCATTGCCTGTGTGCCTGGCGTCCTAGCGTCGAGACCCGCTCCGGGGTCTGCCTGATCATGACCAGCAAGGAAGTGTTCAAGCCGAGCAACACCGGTTGGCTGATTGCCGATGTGGTGCGTGACAACCACGCGTTCATCTGGTCGCGCACCGAGGTCGATGAACAACTGCTGGCGCTGCTGAACGATCCGCAATGGCAACCGTACCTGGTGTTTCCGGGCGAATACGTCGAGCCATCGCGGGTCACCCACACGGTTGACCTCGATCAGTCCAGGCGTCCGCTGTTCATTCTGCTGGATGCGACCTGGACCGAGGCGCGGAAGATTTTCCGTAAAAGCCCGTATTTCGACCGACTGCCGATCCTGAGCCTGCTGCCCGACAGGCTGTCGCGTTACCGCCTGCGCCGTTCGACCCGCAGCGAGCACCTGTGCACCGCCGAAGTGGCGGCGTTGTGTCTGGAGCTGGCGGGGGACAGCGACGCCGCGTCGGCCCTGGACGCCTATTTCGATGTGTTCAGCCAGCATTACCTGGGCGCCAAGGGCCAGCAGGAGGTGAACATCTCGACCCCGGCCCACGCCGAGTTGCAACCCTTTATCCGTACGCCGCAAGCAGTATTGGCCCAATAGTGGCCCATACTGGACACTGTGGCGGTCGTGCTGCTTGACCACCCCGGCTTCGCTGGGCATGCTTGGCGCCGACCAGGGCGCCACCAATGTTTGAAACGCCGTGTTTGGCGTTGAATGTGTCCCTGTGGATGCCGCTGCACGGCGGTGTCTTGAGTTGTCTTGGCGAGGCGCGAATCATCGGGCCTGCCATTAAAAACAGGATCATTTTAAAAATGGCCACATACGAAATCCTGATTGCCGATGACCATCCGCTCTTTCGCAGCGCGTTGCATCAGGCAGTGACCCTGGGCCTCGGCCCGGCTGTCCGGTTGACGGAGGTGGCCAGTATCGCGGAACTGGAGGTCCAGTTGACGGCGAAGGCCGATTGGGACCTGGTGCTGCTGGACCTGAACATGCCCGGTGCCTATGGTTTTTCAGGGCTGGTGCTGTTGCGGGGCCAATACCCGCAGATCCCCGTGGTCATGGTCTCGGCCCAGGAAGAAGCCTCGGTGATGGTCAAGGCCCGGGAGTTCGGCGCCAGCGGCTTCATACCCAAATCCAGTTCCCTTGAGATGATTCAGAAGGCCGTGAAGGCGGTCCTGGACGGCGATGTCTGCTGGCCACCCCAGGCGTTCGAAGCGGTGAGCGTGTCCGCGGAAGCCAAGGCCGCCAGCGAGGGGCTGGCCAGCCTCACGCCGCAGCAGTTCCGGGTGTTGACCATGGTCTGCGAAGGCTTGCTGAACAAGCAGATTGCCTACGAACTGAACGTGTCGGAGGCCACCATCAAGGCCCACGTCACGGCGATCTTTCGTAAACTGAACGTGCGCACCCGGACCCAGGCGGCCTTGCTGCTGCAACAACTTGAGTCAATTTCACCGTAGGCTTAGTGTTCCGGTTCACGCTTTTTTGACCGGGTTTGAATTAGCTTCCCCACTCCTTTTGATCAGTTGCCCACTCTATGTCACCTTTTAAAGGCCAGACCGGCCTGAAACGCATCCTCAACGCCTCCGGCTATTCCTTGGACGGGCTGCGTGCAGCTTTTGTCGGCGAAGCAGCTTTCCGTCAGTTGGTGTTGCTCAATGTCGTGTTGATTCCGTTGTCATTCTTCCTGAACGTCAGTCGTGTCGAGCAGGCGCTGCTGATTGCCGTGTGCCTGTTGGCATTGATCGTGGAATTGCTCAACTCGGCGGTGGAGGCGGCCATCGACCGCATCTCCCTGGAGCTGCACCCATTGTCAAAAAATGCCAAGGACATGGGCAGCGCCGCCCAGTTACTCGCCCTGACGATGATCGCGTTGGTGTGGGGCGTGGTGCTGTTGTAACGGCTCAGGCAATGGCCGGCAGCACGATTTCGTCGCTGCGCTGGGCCCCGGCGGTGAAAGCCCGGCACAGCTCGAGGAATTCGCGCATGGCCGAGGTCTGGTACTTCTGTTTATGCCAGATGAAATAAAACTGCCGCGCCAGGTCCATGTCCGGGGTTTCCACCGCGACAAGGCTGCCGCGGCGGAAGGCGTCGCGCAGGGCCAGGCGTGAGATGCAGCCAATGCCCAGGCCGGATTCCACGGCGCGCTTGATCGCTTCGGTGTGTTCCAGCTCCAGGCGGATATTCAATACGCTGCGGTGGTGGCGCATGGCTTGGTCGAAGGTCAGGCGTGTGCCGGAACCCTGCTCCCGCAGAATCCAGGCTTCATGGGTCAATTCCTCCATGGTTGCCTGGCCGCGCTTGGCCAGCGGGTGTTGAGGGGCGCAGAACACCACCAGTTCGTCCTCGACCCAGCTTTGCACTTCGATGTCCGGATGGCTGCAGTCGCCTTCGATTAGACCCAGATCAATTTCATAGTGGGCAACCTGGTGCACGATATTGGCAGTGTTCTGCACGTGCAGCTTCACCTGGCTTTCCGGATGGCGCTGCATGAAACCGCCGATCAACAAGGTCGCCAGGTAATTGCCGATGGTCAGCGTGGCACCGACCGCCAGTGAGCCGAAGCCGGACTTGCCGTTGAGCAGGTCTTCGATTTCCTTGGCCTGGTCCAGCAGCGCCACGGCCTGGGGCAGCAGTTGTTTGCCCAGGGCATTGAGGCTCAGGCGCTTGCCGGCACGGTCGAACAACTGGCAGCTCGATTGGCGCTCCAGTTCAGTGATGGAGGTGCTGGCCGCCGACTGCGACAGATTGAGCTGGCCCGCAGCGCGAGACACGCTTTCCTGCTGGGCGACGGCGACGAAGACTTGAAGTTGACGGAGAGTAAATCGCATATCTATATAACCGATAACCCTTATCTTAATAATCCATTTAACAGATATTGTCGCCGCCATTAGAATGCGATGCAATTGCGCAGATTATCGGCGCGGGCATTATTCCCAGGAGTCCCCGTACATGAGCAACATGAACCACGAGCGTGTCCTCAGTGTTCATCACTGGAACGACACTCTGTTCAGCTTCAAGTGCACCCGCGATCCGGGCCTGCGCTTCGAGAACGGTCAGTTCGTGATGATCGGCCTGCAACAGCCCAACGGCCGCCCGCTTATGCGCGCTTACTCGATTGCCAGCCCGAACTGGGAAGAACATCTCGAATTCTTCAGCATCAAGGTGCCGGATGGTCCGCTGACCTCCCAGTTGCAGCACCTGAAGGAAGGCGACGAGATCATCATCAGCAAGAAACCCACCGGCACCCTCGTGCTGGACGATCTCAAGCCTGGCAAGCATTTGTACCTGCTCAGCACCGGTACTGGCCTGGCGCCGTTCATGAGCGTCATCCAGGATCCGGAAACCTATGAGCGTTTCGAAAAAGTGATCCTGTGCCACGGCGTGCGTTACGTCAATGAAGTCGCTTACCGCGAGTTCATCACCGAGCACCTGCCGCAGAACGAGTTCTTCGGCGAAGCCCTGCGTGACAAGCTGATCTACTACCCGACCGTGACGCGCGAGCCGTTCGAGAACGAAGGCCGCCTGACCGACCTGATGCGCAGCGGCAAGCTGTTCAGTGACATCGGCCTGCCACCGATCAACCCGCAGGACGACCGCGCCATGTTGTGCGGCAGCCCGAGCATGCTCGACGAGACCAGCGAAGTGCTCAACAGCTTCGGCCTGACCGTTTCGCCGCGTATGCGCGAGCCGGGTGATTACCTGATCGAGCGGGCGTTTGTAGAGAAGTAAGCTGTTGCGATAAGTGTGGAGTGGGGCGTCAGCCGACATAGTCGTTGAATGTTGGACCGCTTTCGCGAGCAAGCCCGCTCCCACATTGGATCGCAGTGAGCGCGAATCTTGTGTTCACCAGAGATCCAGTGTGGGAGCGGGCTTGCTCGCGAAGAAGGCGACTCGGTCCAACAGATGCCCCACAAAAAAGCCCGCGCCGCCTGATGAAGGCCGCGCGGGCTTTTTCGTTTCTGGTGTTTACGGTTTCGCCGGAATCACTTCCAACACCCGAATCAACCCCGGCTGCGGGTAATGCCAACGAACGTCCAGGTCCCAGAACTGTGCGCCATATTCCCGCTCGGCGGTAGGCATCTGGTACGCCGGGCGTGGGTCTTGGGCCAGGCATTGTTCAATCAGCTCCACCAAGGGCTCTGCCAAGCGCGTGGCGTGTTCGCGCGCTTGAAGCAGGGCGGTGTCCGCCCATTGCACCGGAATCAATTCAGGCGCTGCGCTGGCGATGCTGTTGGAAGCCGAGCCGATGATGTCGGCGTAGGGCACGTAGGGCTTGATGTCGAGCACTGGCGTGCCGTCCAGCAAATCGATACCCGAGATCCACAGGCGCCCGGCTTCGACCCGTTCCAGCTTCACCACCGATTGGCCGATGCCGTTGGGGCGGTGGGTGGCACGGGTGGCGAATACACCCATGGATCTGTTGCCGCCCAGGCGTGGCGGCCGCACTTTCAACCGTGGCTTGTCTTCCAGGGCCTGGTGGAACAGGAACAGCAGCCAGACATGGCTGACCTGCTCCAACCCCTGCACCGCCTCGCCCTGATCGAACGGCGCCACCAGCTCCAGCACACCACGTGCGGCCGGAGCCAGTTGCGGTTGGCGGGGGATGGCGAACTTCTCCTTGAAGCAGGAGCGGACGAAGCCGATGGGGGAGACGCTGTAAGTCACGGGGTGTCAGCCGCGAACGCGCAGCGTCAGGCCCTTGAGGAAGTTGCGCAGCAACTGGTCGCCACACGGCCGGTAGTTGGTGTGGCCGAATTTTCGGAACAGTGCACTCAGTTCCGGTTTGGACACCGGGAACTCGGCGGCCTTGAGGATCGCGTGCATATCGTCTTCCTTCAGCTCGAACGCCACCCGCATTTTCTTGAGGATGATGTTGTTGGTCACCGGCACTTCGATCGGCTGTGGCGGACGGCTTTCGTCCTTGCCACGCTTGAAGATCACCAGGCCATCGAGAAAATGCGCCATGACCTCGTCAGGGCAGAACACGAAGCCTTCTTCCTCGTCTTTCTTGAGGTAGCCCGTCAGGTCAGCCAGGGAGACGTCCAGGCCGCCCAGCTTGATGATCTCGATGACTTTCTTGTCGCTGATGTCGAGCATGTAGCGCACGCTGCGCAGTACGTCGTTGTGAATCATGTGTGCAGTCCTGATCAATCGGCAGTGGGCGCCCCGGTTCGGTGCGGCGCCGGAAAATTAGAATTTCTCTTTGGCAGACAGGTAGCGCCATTGGCCCAGCGGCACCTTGCCGATGGACACGCCGCCGATGCGAATGCGGCGAATGGCGACGACCTTGAGCCCGACCGCCTGGCAAAACAGAGCGATCACGCCGGGCTGCGGGTTTTTCATGGCGAAGCGCAGGCGGTTTTCGTTCTGCCAGCTGGCCTTGACCGCCGGCAGCTCCTTGCCCTTGTAGGTCAAGCCATGGTTCAGGCGATTGAGGCCATGGGCGACCATCTCGCCTTCGACTTCCACCACGTATTCCTGCTCGATCTTGGCGGCGTCGGCGGTGAGCTTGCGCAAGATCTTCCAGTCCTGGGTGAACACCAGCAGCCCGCTGGCGTTGGCCTGCAGGTCGGCGCTGGCGGTCAGGCGCAGGAAATGGCCCTTGAGCGGGCGTTTGCCGAAGCGGTGTTCTTCGCTCAGGGTCTGCGGGCCAAGGGAGGCCATCGCGGTGTCTACATCCATGCCAGCAGGTGCATTCAGCAGGAGGGTCACCGGCTCCGGCGCGGTGGCCTTGGCCTCGGGGTCGAGTTCGACTTTCTGGGTGCTGACCTTGAACTGCGGCTCATCGATTACTTCGCCATCCACGGTGACCCAGCCGCCCTCGATGAACAGCTCAGCCTCCCGACGGGAACAGCCGACGAGTTCGATGAGGCGTTTGGAGAGACGAATCGGGTCAGTCATGACGGGGGCCGTAACAAAAAGAGGGTGGGCATTGTACCTGCCTGGCGCCGGTTAATCGCGGGTCCATTTGCCTCATGCCGTTTTTAGCCGCGCCCGGCCTTCAGGTCGGGCTGCTTGTAGCGCATGTGCAGCAGTGGGTAGGGTTGGTTCATGCCATCTTTTGCCGAACGCCCAACCACTTCGAAGCCTTGCTTGAGGTAAAAGCCCAGGGCTTGCGGGTTCTGCTCGTTGACGTCCAGTTGATCGGCGTTCAGGTGTTCCATGGCGTAGCGCAGCAACTGCTTGCCCAGGCCTTGGCCACGGTGCTGTGGGTCGATGAAGAGCATCTCGACCTTGCCGGCCGCGACACCGGCGAAACCGGTGATCCGCTGGCGCGCGTCCCGGGTGCAAATGAGCATCACCGCATCCAGGTAGCGGGTGAGCACCAGGTTTTTCAGCAGCTCGATGTAGCTGTCCGGCAGGAAGTCGTGGGTGGCACGCACCGAGGCCTCCCACACCTGGGTCAGTTCCTGATAGTCGCTCGGTTTCGGTGTGTGGATGACCGAATGCTGACGCATGCCCGCCTGTTCCTTGTGCTGGATGTCCTGGGTTTCTCCATACGATAGCCGTAAAAAAGCCCCGCATCTTGTAGCAAGAGCGGGGCTTTTCAATTTTTTACCGAGTTTCGCAAGAGCCTGTGGGAGCACAGCTTGCTCGCGATGGCAGAGCATCAGTCAACATTTGCAGTGGCTGACACTGCGCTATCGCGAGCAAGCTTTGCTCCCACAGGCCAACTGATCTGTTCAGCTCACAAATCAACCGATCTGCTCAGCCCACAAATCGTACTCATCGGCGTCGGTCACTTTGCACCAGACCTTGTCACCCGGCTTGAGGTTGCTGCCGTTGTCGATGAAAACGTTGCCGTCGATTTCCGGCGCGTCGAAGAAGCAGCGGCCCACGGCGCCTTGCTCGTCCACCTCGTCCACCAGCACTTCGATTTCACGGCCGATGCGCATTTGCAGGCGCGCCGAGCTGATGGCCTGCTGGTGCGCCATGAAGCGCTCCCAACGGTCCTGCTTGACGTCGTCCGGCACCACGTCCAGGTCCAGGTCATTGGCCGGTGCGCCTTCGACAGGGGAATACTGGAAGCAGCCGACGCGGTCGAGCTGGGCTTCGGTCAGCCAATCCAGCAGGTACTGGAAGTCTTCTTCGGTTTCACCGGGGAAGCCGACGATGAAGGTCGAACGGATGATCAGGTCCGGGCAGATTTCGCGCCAGTTCTTGATGCGGGCCAGGGTCTTGTCTTCGAACGCCGGGCGCTTCATGGCCTTGAGGACTTTCGGGCTGGCGTGTTGGAACGGGATGTCCAGGTACGGCAGGAGCTTGCCGGCGGCCATCAGCGGGATCAGTTCGTCGACATGTGGATACGGGTAGACGTAGTGCAGGCGGACCCAGACGCCGAGGGTGCTGAGGGCTTCGCACAGTTCGGTCATGCGGGTTTTCACCGGGGCGCCATTCCAGAAGCCGGTGCGGTATTTCACGTCGACGCCGTAGGCGCTGGTGTCCTGGGAAATCACCAGCAGTTCCCTGACGCCGGCCTTGACCAGGCGCTGGGCCTCGTCGAGCACATCGCCCACCGGGCGGCTCACCAGCTTGCCGCGCATCGACGGGATGATGCAGAAGCTGCAGCTGTGGTTGCAGCCTTCGGAAATCTTCAGGTAGGCGTAGTGGCGCGGGGTCAGCTTGATGCCTTGTGGCGGCACCAGATCGATCAGCGGGTTATGGTCCTGGCGTGGCGGCACCACGTCATGCACGGCGTTGACCACCTGCTCGTACTGCTGCGGACCGGTCACGGACAACACGCTCGGGTGCACGTTGCGGATGTTGCCTTCTTCCACGCCCATGCAGCCGGTGACGATGACCTTGCCGTTTTCCTTGATGGCTTCGCCGATCACCTCCAGGGACTCGGCCTTGGCCGAGTCGATGAAGCCGCAGGTGTTGACCACGACCACGTCGGCGTCCTGATAGGTGGACACAACGTCATAGCCTTCCATGCGCAACTGAGTCAGGATGCGCTCGGAGTCGACCAGAGCTTTCGGGCAACCCAGGGATACGAAGCCAACCTTCGGATTGGCGGGCGCGGTAGTGGTGGACATGTCTAACCTCGGTGTAGGGGGATCGTCTCTTGCCGAGACAGGGCGCCTGGCGCGCCTCTGATCAAAAAGTGCGCAATTCTATCTGTGGCTGGGCTGCTTGACCAGCTTTATACCGGGAAATGCGACGAGTGCTGCGCTATGCTTCGCGCCTTTGCGCTCTGACGATTGCTACAGTCAACAAAACGTCTGTAACAATACGTAAAACGGCGCATGCTGCCTCAACAAAGCATAGTGCTTCGTTCAAGAAGCCAGGTCTGGAATCAGGAGTGTTGGATGGGTCATGCAAGTAGTCAGGCGGTGAGTGCCGAGCATTCGGCAGCGAAACCGCTGAGCATGCTGGTCGCGGCGGTCGGAGTGGTTTATGGCGACATCGGCACGAGCCCGTTGTACACCCTCAAGGAAGTGTTTTCCGGTGCCTACGGCGTACCTGTCAATCACGATGGTGTGCTGGGGATTCTCTCGCTGATTTTCTGGTCGCTGATCTGGGTCGTGTCGATCAAGTACATGATGTTCGTCCTGCGCGCCGACAACCAGGGCGAGGGCGGGATCATGGCGCTCACCGCCCTGGCGCGGCGCGCGGCGGCGGGAAGGGCGCGGCTGCGGACATTCCTGGTGGTCTGCGGCTTGATCGGCGCGGCGCTGTTCTACGGCGACAGCATGATCACACCGGCCATTTCCGTGCTCTCGGCAATTGAAGGCCTTGGCCTGGCGTTCGAAGGTATCGACCACTGGGTGGTGCCCTTGTCGCTGGTGGTGCTGGTGGGGCTGTTCCTGATCCAGCGTCACGGCACTGCCCGGATTGGCATCCTGTTCGGTCCGATCATGGTGACCTGGTTCCTGGTGCTCGGCGCCCTGGGGGTGTACGGCATCCTGCAGCATCCGGAAGTATTGCAGGCGGTGAACCCGGCCTGGGCTGTGCGCTTCTTTGTCGTCCACCCGGGCATGGGCGTGGCGATCCTCGGCGCTGTGGTGCTGGCGTTGACCGGCGCTGAAGCGCTGTACGCCGACATGGGCCACTTCGGTCGCAAACCGATTGCCCGCGCCTGGTTCCTCCTGGTGCTGCCAGGCCTGATGCTCAACTATTTCGGCCAGGGTGCGTTGTTGCTGGGTGACCCGGAAGCGGCGCGCAACCCGTTCTATCTGCTGGCACCGAGCTGGGCGTTGCTGCCGTTGGTGGGCCTGTCGACGCTGGCCACGGTGATCGCTTCGCAAGCGGTGATTTCCGGTGCGTTCTCCCTGACGCGCCAGGCGATCCAGCTCGGTTACATCCCGCGCATGTACATCCAGCACACCTCCAGTGCCGAGCAGGGCCAGATCTACATCGGTGCGGTGAACTGGTCGCTGATGGTCGGCGTGGTGCTGCTGGTGCTGGGTTTCGAATCTTCCGGCGCGCTGGCTTCGGCCTACGGCGTGGCAGTGACCGGCACCATGTTGATGACCACGATCCTGGTGTCCGCCGTGATACTGCTGTTGTGGAAATGGCCGCCGCTGCTGGCGGTACCGCTGTTGTTCGGTTTCCTGCTGGTGGACGGCCTGTACTTTGCCGCCAACGTGCCGAAGATCGTTCAGGGCGGTGCTTTCCCGGTCATCGCCGGTATCGCCTTGTTTGTACTGATGACCACCTGGAAGCGCGGCAAGCAACTGCTGGTGGAACGCCTGGACGAAGGTGCGTTGCCGCTGCCGATCTTCATAAGCAGTATTCGCGTGCAGCCACCCCATCGCGTACAGGGCACGGCTGTGTTCCTGACCGCACGTTCGGACGCGGTGCCCCACGCGCTATTGCACAATCTGTTGCACAACCAGGTGCTGCATGAGCAAGTGGTGCTGCTGACGGTGGTGTACGAAGACATCCCGCGGGTACCGCCGCAGCGGCGCTTCGAGGTCGATGCCTATGGCGAAGGGTTCTTCCGGGTGATCCTGCACTTCGGTTTCACCGACGAGCCGGACGTCCCGCTCGCGCTCAAGCTCTGTCATCTCGATGACCTGGACTTCAGCCCGATGCGCACCACCTACTTCCTCAGCCGCGAAACGGTCATCGCTTCCAAGCTCGAAGGCATGGCCCGCTGGCGCGAGATACTGTTCGCCTTCATGCTTAAAAACGCCAACGGCAATCTGCGCTTCTTCAATCTGCCGCTGAACCGAGTGATTGAATTGGGAACGCAGGTGGAGATGTAGCAACCAGAAAACAAAAAGCCCTCGTTGCCTTGCGGCGGCGGGGGCTTTTTTGTGGGCGACGCAAAGGCGAGTTGACCAGTGAACCTTTGTGGGAGCGAGCTTGCTCGCGATAGCGGTCTGCCTGAGCAGACGATGCTGGATGTACCGCCGCTATCGCGAGCAGGCTCGCTCCCACAAGGGGGCCTATGTGCAGTTGAGCGGGCACAAAAAAGCCCCGGTAACCCTAAGGTTGCCGGGGCTTTTGTCAGGCTGGTATCTGTTTACTGTTCGGCGGTCTTGCTCTGCCGTTTGTTGATCTCATCGATCAAGCGCTTGGCCAGGGCCGGGTAGTTTTCGTCGAAGTGGTGGCCGCCAGGCAGCTTGATGGCTTCGCCTACGGCTGTCTTGTCGGTGCAGCCGCTTTCGTCGGCCTCTTCAGCGCCGTAGATGCACACCACTTTCTCGGCTGGCAGCTTGGCCATCTCCGGGCCGGTGGCGGCTTCGGTGCCGGCGTTGCCGAGCCAGCCTTCGACTTCGATCTCGAAGCTGCCGGTGCGGGCGAAAGCCAGCAGGATGATCGCATCGACCCGCTGTTGTTCGGTGGCCGGCAGGCGATTGTAGATGGCCGGCAACACGTCGGCGCCGAAGGAGTAGCCGGTCAGGATGAAGCGCTTGGTGCCCCAGACCTGACGGTAGTGCTGCATCAGTTCGGTCAGGTCCGCCGCGCTTTGCTCCGGGCTCTTGTGCTGCCAGTAGTAGCGCAGGGTGTCGATGCCGACCACTGGGTAGCCGATCTTGGCCATTTCATCGGCCACGTCGCGGTCCAGGTCGCGCCAGCCGCCGTCTCCGGAGAGAAACAGGGTGACGGTATCCTGCGCCTGGCTGGCTGGGACTTCCACCACCGGGATGCTCAGGCCGCCCTTGGCCTTGTCGGTGCCCACCAGGATTTTGCGCAGCTCGTTGTTCAGCACTTGCGGCAGGTTGATGTCGTAGTCGCTGATGCTGGTTTCGGCATTTTTCTGATCCCTTACGAAACCGGCGCTGGTGTCGTCAGGGTTATCGTTCCAGGCCACCAGCCAATGACCGTGGGCTGCGGTTTTTGGCAGCAAGTGCGTGCAGCCGGGTTTTTCCAGGGCCAGGTCCACTGAAACGGCCTTTGCCTTGTCATCCTTCTGCTCGGCCAGCCAGCGCCAGGCCAGTACGGCGCCCGGGCCGATGCCGCTGACTAGCGTGGCCGGGCCTTGCAGTTCTCTCAGGCCTGCTTGCAGGGCGCGACCTTGCAGCATGCAGTCCTTGGGCAGAATCACTTGGACGATCTGCGCCGAGCCACTGCGGCTGAGGGTCGTCAACTGCGTGTCGCTGAGCTTCTGGTCCTCATTGACTGCCACCAGCACCTGGGCGCGCGGTTTGGTGCCGGGGATGACCCGGGTCATCGCTGCGCCATCGGCGGGCGCCAGTTGTTCCAGGATCGGTTGCGGGGCCGGGCGGTTCCAGTACCAGTAACCGCCACCGAGAATTACCGCCAGCACCAGCAGGGCGGCCACTACGTATCGCCAGGAGCGTTGCATCATCAGCGTTTCACCAATCCAGTCAGGCCGCCTGCAATCAGGGCGGCGGTATCGGCCAGTGCCACCAGCGGATCGAGTCCGGCGGGCACGGCCATGTAGCGAGGTTCCCAGTTTGGCTGGAATTTGTCTTTGAAGCGGCGCAGCCCCTGGAAGTTATAGAGCTGTTCACCGCGGCGGAACACCATCGAACCCAGGCGTTGGGTCAGCGGTGCGCCGCGACGCGGTTGCAAGCCCGACAGCGGGACCATGCCGAGGCTGAAGCGGGCGTAGTCATGGTTTTTATAATGCTGGATGAGGCCGACCATCATGAACTCCATGGTCAGTTTCGGGGCCTCGGGGTGGGCGCGCATCAGGTCGAGGCTGGCCAGTTCGTGGCTGTGGGTTTCCAGCAGGTTGGCGAATGCCACCGGCCGGCCCTCGAAACGAATCACCGCGATGCGAAAATGCTTGAGGTAGTCATCGCTGAAACGGCCCAGGGAGAAACCCTTTTCACGCACGTTCTTGCCGGTCAGCCAGGCATCGGAAATGACCTTGAGCTCATCCATCGGCGCCTGGCCGGGTTCGTGGATCTCCAGCGACAGGCCATCACGGGTGCCGCGGTTCCAGGTGTAGCGCAAATCCTTCATCTCCTTGCCCTTGGCTTCGAGATCGAAACGCTTGAGGTCGACCCGTGCTTCCTCGCCCAGCTTGATGGCTGTCAGGCCGATGTCCATGTAGTACGGCAGGTTCTCGGCGCGCACCTGGTAGAACACCGGGCGGGCATGGTGGATGTCACACAGGTCGCGGAACTGCCAGATCATTTCAGCCCGTTGCAGGGTCGGCCCGATCGGGTCGTACAACGCCACCAGGCTGCGGCCACGGCGGGCGTACATCAGGAACGCCTCGTCGTTGGGGTGAAACAGCAATGCCTTGTCGCCGGTCAGGGCCAGGCCGCCGTCGGGTTGCGAAGACGTCATGAGAATCGTCTTGGCCCGCTCCAGTTCTTCTGCTGTCGGCAAATGGATCACCGGCCGCGCGGTGCGCAGTAGCCAGGTCAGGGACACCACCACCAGCAGTACCGCGGCGCCCAGCAGGGAGCGCAGGCCGCGAGGGGCGTCGGCATCGAGGGTGAACTGCCACCAGAGTTGATGGCTGTAGGGCACATCCTGGTAAGCAAACAGCAGCAGCCAGATCGACGCGCCCAGCACGCAGATACTGGCGATCAGAAACAGCGGGGAAAAGGGCAGTTCAGTCAGGCGACTCGGACGATAGAAGGAGCGCCGGAATACCGCCAGCAGGGCAGCCGTCAGGGTCAGCAGCGTGGCTTCTTCCCAGTCAAAACCCTTGAGCAGCGAGAGCAGGGCGCCCACCAACAGCAGAACCGTGGTCAGCATCCAGGCGGCCGACAGGCGACGGCGCAGGCCTTGGGCGAGCAACAGGCACAGCACGCCCACCAGGCTGGCGCCAAAGTGCGAAGCGTCCACCAGCCGATGGGGGATCAGGAAGCCGATGTGCTCCAGGCGGGTGTCGATTTCCGGTGTCACCCCGGAAAACAGCAGCACCACGCCCGACAGGAACACCAGCACCGCGAGGATCGGCGCGGCGAAACCCGATGCCGCCCGCAGGGTCTGGCGCGTCTGGAACAGCCGTTGGGCCTCATTGATCAGCAGCAACACGCAGGCCACCAGCATCGGCAGCAGCACGTAGATCAAGCGATACAGCAACAGCGCGGCGGCCAGCGGTGCGGCGCCGAGCTTGTCGGCAAACGCGGCCAGCAGGATCGCTTCGAACACCCCGACGCCGCCGGGTACATGGCTGAGCACCCCGGCGGCCAGCGCCAGCAGGTACACCAGCAGGAAAGCGCCGAACGGCGGGGCTTCGGGCAGCAACAGATACAACACGGTGGCGGCGGCGGCGACATCCAGCGCGGTGATCACCAACTGCAGGAAGGTCAGGCGTCGGCCCGGCAGGCGCAGCGTGCGGCGCCCGGCCTTTACCAGCAGGCTGTCTCGATGAGGCTGCTCCGGCAGGCGTCGGCGGTAGATGCCGATGGCCAACACGCTGGTGAGCAACAGCACCGCCACGGAAATGGCCCCCAGTAAAGTGGCAGGCAGGTGCAACGCGGCAGACGCGGCGGGCAGGTTGCTGAGCGTTGCCAGGGCCGCCAACGGCGGCAGCGCGCAGCCCAGGGACAGGCTGGCGAACAGCGTCATGTGGGCGACATCCGAGGCCCCCAGGCCATGACGCGCATACAGACGGTAGCGAACCGAACCGCCCGACAGCAGTGACAGGCCAATGGCGTTGCCGATGGCGAACGCGGTGAATCCACCCAGGACCATGGTCTGTGGCGGCAGCGTCACCCCGGCATACCGGCTGGCGGACCATTCGTAGCCCAAAAGAATGATGAAGCCGGCTACCGTGGCGGCGATCGCGCCGAGCAGGGCTGGCCGGGGGACTTCCAGAATCGAGTCGTGCAGAGCGTACAGATCGAGCTCGCTCAGCAGATGGCGGCAGGCAATCAATGCAATCGCAAACAGCAGCAGCGTGACGGCGAGGCCGATGGGCTGGCGGTACTGGCTGATCCGATCCAGCCAGCGCAGTCGCTCGGCCTTGATCGGTTGTGTCGCAGTAACGGAGTCTTGCGGGTCAGACGAGTGGGCGCGCATCAATCACCTCTTGAGCTATGCGCGACAGGATGGGGGTATCCAGTCAAGTTACCAATCCCCGCGGTAAAAAATAATTACAAAATATTTGTAATGAGGCTTTTTTCACCAGGCACAAAAAAGGCCACTCTTTCGAGTAGCCTTTCTTGGTGTTTGGTTGCGGGAGCCGGATTTGAACCGACGACCTTCGGGTTATGAGCCCGACGAGCTACCAGACTGCTCCATCCCGCGTCTGTGTGGCGGCATTCTACAGGCGAACGCCCGAGTGTCAACCGTTAAAAGGCGATGGGCTCAAATAAACCGTCGATCCGTCCCTTGTCTTCCTAAATGCACGGAATTTAAAGGAAATTGTCCTACAACTCATTGTGCGTAGGGCGTCGCAGGCGACGAGTCTCTGATCAGGTAGTCAGAAAACGAGCACGCACAAAAAAGGCCACTCTTTCGAGTAGCCTTTTTTGATGTTTGGTTGCGGGAGCCGGATTTGAACCGACGACCTTCGGGTTATGAGCCCGACGAGCTACCAGACTGCTCCATCCCGCGTCTGTGTGGCGGCATTCTACAGAGGATTGCGCCGCTGTCAACCCTGGTGCCATAAAAACCTGTTCCGCTTCAAGCGCTTAGCCTTGGGGAAAGGCATTGTGGCAACGCTGTGACGCAGGCCTGGCAAGGGCTGAGGCTCTATTGGCCGGCTCGTTGCGATTGAAGAAGTAAATTTGTGTAGGCCCTTTCGGGTATCAACGAAGGATCTTTCAAACTACTGGTGCTATATACAGGTGCTGGTGCGATACTGGCGGCCCGATCTGTCGCACACTCCGCTCTGCTATGACGCAACGTAAAATCATCCATGTCGACTGTGACTGTTTCTATGCCGCTATCGAGATGCGCGATGACCCGCGGCTGGCCGGCAAGCCCTTGGCTGTGGGTGGCTCGGCGGATCGGCGGGGCGTGATTGCCACCTGTAACTACGAAGCGCGGGCCTATGGGGTGCGCTCGGCCATGTCCTCCGGCCACGCCTTGAAGCTTTGCCCGGACCTCACCATCGTCAAGCCACGAATGGAGGCCTATCGGGAAGCGTCGAAGGAAATTCATACGATTTTCAGTGATTACACCGACCTGATCGAGCCGTTGTCCTTGGACGAGGCCTATCTGGACGTCTCCGCCAGCGCCCATTTCGGTGGCAGCGCCACGCGCATCGCCCAGGACATTCGCCGGCGTGTTTCCAACCAGCTGCACATCACCGTGTCTGCTGGCGTCGCGCCGAACAAGTTCCTGGCCAAGATCGCCAGTGACTGGAAAAAGCCCAACGGGCTGTTCGTCATCACCCCCGACCAGGTCGAGGACTTTGTCTCGGCCCTGCCGGTCAGCAAGCTCCACGGCGTTGGAAAGGTCACCGCCGATAAGCTGAACCGGCTCGGCATCGTCGATTGCTCGCAGTTGCGTCAATGGGACAAGCTGGCGCTGGTGCGCGAATTTGGCAGTTTCGGTGAGCGGCTTTGGAGCCTGGCTCGTGGGATCGATGAGCGTCTGGTGCACAACGACAGTCGACGGCAGTCCATCAGTGTGGAAAACACCTACGATGTCGACCTGCCCGACCTGGTGAGCTGCCTCGACAAACTGCCGGAGCTGATGGAAACCCTGAAAGGGCGCATGGCGCGGATCGATAGCAGTTATCGACCGGGCAAGCCGTTCGTCAAGGTGAAATTCCACGACTTCACCCAAACCACATTGGAACAGGCCGGGGCAGGGCGGGACCTGGGCAGCTACCAGCTGTTATTGACCCAGGCGTTCAACCGGGGCGGCAAGCCGGTGCGGTTATTGGGGATCGGGGTGCGGCTGGAGGATTTGCGCGGTGGGTTTGAGCAGTTGGAGTTGTTTGAGCGGTGAGGGCGTCGGTTGGCGGAATGCCTTGCCTTGCTCTTGTGGCGAGGGAGTCTTGTGGGAGCAAAGCTTGCTCGCGATGGCATCCTTGAGACCGCCATCGCGGGCAAGCCTTGCTCCCACAAGCCTTGCTCCCACAGGCCTTGCGACCACAAAAATCCCTTGCCACAGGAGGTATTTCAGTTAGCGCCAGGATCCGCCACCAACCGCCCGCCATCCTTGGTCAGGGCCTTCATGAATTCGGCCTGCAACTCCGGATCATTACGCGTCAGTTCGATCAGGCTCTGCTCCAGTTCGCTGGCCTCTTCCTCAAGTCCAAGCTCCGACAGGCGCTTGACCCGATGAACCCACTGGCTCACCTCGTCGTCTTCCAGGTCGTCGTAGATCAGCGCGTGGGCTTCCACCAGCTTGCTGCGCAAAGTACTGCTGATGCTCAGGGATGAGTCGGTGTGCACCTCGTCCTGGGCATCCGTCACGCTGATCTGCAATTTGCCGAACTGGCTCAGGTCCTGCTCGGCGAACGGGCTTTCCAGCAGGTTCAAGCGCAGCACGCCGTTACGGTCAGTGCTCAGCTCGAAGGTCTGTCGGGCGGCCTTGACCTCCACGGGGCGTTCGCTCCAGGGCAGGCTCGAGTGTTCCGTGCGCTTGTCGCGCTGGACTTCGTCGATGCCCGCCAGGTTCTGTTGGGCGCGGCCATGGGAGGGGACGTTCATGAATGGGTTGAGCCCGGCGAAACCGTAGCTGATCCAGTCACGGGTCGCGGTGTCCGGCAGGTTGCCGAGGGCGAACACATTGACCACGTTCGCGCCGACACCGGCCACCACGGCCACCGCGCCCAGGGGGATCTCGTAAATCTCCCGCCAGGGTTGGTACGGCGTATAGCGATCGTAATGGCGAGTGACCTCGAATTCGGTGACTTCGAAGGTCTTCTGCTCATTGATGCGCACCCGACGCTGCGGCAGGTCGAGCACCTTGGGGTCGCCCACATCGATCTGCAGGCTATGGTCGAGCAATTTTCGCTCGACCCGCTCTTCGTGCTCGCTGCGTTGTGACATTTGGTTGGCACAGCCGCTGACCAGCAGGGCGCCGCACAGGGCGGCGCCACCGAGGCCTAAGGTGTTTCGCTTGAACATGACGTCTCTATCTGGTGTCAGCGGCGGATACGGGCCTGGAGGAACGACAGCACGTCGGCGACCGGCAGCGCTTGCGGCTCGGCCTCGGTGCGGCTCTTGTATTCCAGGTTGCCTTCGGCCAGGCCACGGTCACTGACGACGATCCGATGCGGGATGCCGATCAGTTCCATGTCCGCGAACTTGATGCCGGGGCTGGTTTTCTTGTCGCGGTCGTCCAGCAGCACTTCAAAGCCGGCGGCCGTCAGTTCGGCATAGAGCTTGTCGGTGGCTTCACGCACCTGGTCGGTTTCATAGCGCAGCGGTACCAGGGCAATCTGGAAAGGCGCCAGCGTGTCACTCCAGATGATGCCTTTCTCGTCGTTGTTCTGCTCGATGGCGGCAGCCACCACGCGGGAAACGCCGATGCCGTAGCAACCCATTTCCAGGGTGACCGGCTTGCCGTTCTCGCCCAGCACTTCGCACTTCATCGCCTTGCTGTACTTGTTGCCCAGCTGGAAGATGTGCCCGACTTCGATGCCCCGCTTGATTTCCAGGGTGCCCTTGCCGTCCGGGCTCGGGTCGCCGGCCACGACATTGCGCAGGTCCGCGACGGTTGGAACCGGCAGGTCGCGTTCCCAGTTCACGCCAAAGTAATGCTTGTCGTCGACGTTGGCGCCGATGGCGAAATCGCTCATCAACTCCACCGAGCGATCGATGATGATCGGCAGTGGCAGGTTCAATGGGCCGAGGGAGCCGGCACCGGCGCCAATGGCGTCGCGCAGGTCGGCTTCGGTGGCCATGACCAGCGGGCTGGCGACGCCAGGCTGGTTGGCGGCCTTGATTTCATTGAGCTCGTGGTCACCACGGACGATCAGGGCAATCAGCTTGCCTTCCTCTTCGGCTCGCACGATCAGGGTCTTGATGGTGCGCTCGATCGGCAGGTCGTAGCCTTCCACCAACTGGGCAATGGTCTTGGCGTTCGGCGTGTCTACCAGGCGCAACTCTTCGGTCGGCGCGGCGCGGGAGGTTTCCCGTGGCACGGCTTCGGCTTTCTCGATGTTGGCGGCGTAGTCGGAGCCATTGCTGAAGACGATGTCGTCTTCGCCAGACTCGGCCAGCACGTGGAACTCGTGGGAGCCGGCACCGCCGATGGAGCCGTTGTCGGCTTCAACCGGGCGGAATTTCAGGCCCAGGCGGGTGAACACGTTGCAATATGCCTGGTGCATGCGGTCGTAGGTGACTTGCAGCGAGGCCAGGTCGGTGTGGAACGAGTAGGCGTCCTTCATGATGAATTCGCGACCGCGCATCAGGCCGAAGCGTGGACGGATTTCGTCACGGAATTTGGTCTGGATCTGGTACAGGTTGATCGGCAGCTGCTTGTAGCTGCTCAACTCGTTGCGCATCAGGTCGGTGATCACTTCTTCGTGGGTCGGGCCTGCACAGAAGTCGCGACCGTGACGGTCTTTGATGCGCAGCAGCTCAGGGCCGTATTCTTCCCAGCGTCCTGATTCCTGCCACAGCTCGGCCGGTTGGGTGCCCGGCATCAACACTTCCAGGGAACCAGCGGCGTCCATCTCTTCGCGAACAATGGCTTCCACCTTGCGCATGACCCGCAGGCCCATCGGCAGCCAGGTGTACAGGCCCGAGGCGAGTTTGCGGATCATGCCGGCACGCAGCATCAACTGATGGCTGATCACGACGGCGTCGGAAGGCGTTTCTTTCTGTGTGGCGAGCAAATATTGACTGGTGCGCATGGTTGGCCGTTGTCGGTTGCTGATGACGAGAAGTGACGGAGCATTGTACGGGCGAGATGCCCTGGCGTACAGGCGCGTGGCCGGTCGCCCGCTGCGAACGCCGGTTTCCCCGGCGTTTTCTGAAGTTTCCTACGACTCTTCCGCAGGCCGGGTGGGCGTCGGTTCCGCAGTGGGTGCCGAATCCTGGCGACGGTTCTCCTGGAACCAGTGCAGGGCGATCAGCAGCAGGGTCGGAACGCCAAGCAATGCGGTGATCAGGAAGAATTTGTGATAGCCGAACTTCTCCACCATCACCCCTGAATAACCACCGATCAAGCGCGGCAGCAGCAGCATGATCGAGCTGAGCAGGGCGTATTGGGTGGCGGAGAATTTCAGGTTGGTCAGGCTCGACAGGTAGGCGACGAACGCTGACGTGGCCAGGCCGGAGCTGAAGTTGTCCAGGGAAATGGTGACAATCAGCATCTGTACGTTGGCGCCCATGTCGGCGAGCATCAGGAAGAGGATATTGGTGCCGGCCGAGGCCGCGCCGCCGATGAACAGAATTGGCAGGATGCCGAAGCGCACGATCAGCAGGCCGCCCATGCCGGCGCCGACGAGGGTCATGATCAGCCCGAAAATCTTGCTGACGCTGGCGATCTGGTCCTTGGTGAAGCCCTGGTCGATGTAGAACACGTTGGCCATGACGCCCATGACCGTGTCGGACATCCGATAGGTTGCGATCAGCCCGAGCAGCAGCAAGGCTTGCCAGCGGTAGCGCAGGATGAAGTCGTTGACCGGCGTCAGCACCGGCGCCAGCCCTCGGCGGCCCATGGCCGACAGGCACAGGGCCGTCAGGATGATATAGAGGATGGCCCGCAGAAACGCGCGGTCTTCGAGCAGCAGGTCGAGCAGGCTGACGCCCTCGAACAGCACGCTGGCGAAGTCGGTGTTGTAGAGCTGGGTGAACATCGCCGGGACGGACACCAGCAGCACGATCAGCACGAATACCGACGCCAGTTGATGCACGAACGTGTAGCGTCCGGCCTGCAATTGGGTGCGCAGCGGCACCGGCGGCTCGCGCATGAACAGCGAGGTCAGCAACGCCGGGACCATCAATGCGCCGAACAGCAGGTAGGTACCGGCCCAGGCCGAGTGTTTGTAGTTGAAGCCGGTGGAGCCAAACCCTTCGGCGAAGAACAGGGCGCCAGCGGTGGCCAACAGCGCGGCGATGCGGTAGCCGGACATGTAGCTGGCGGCGAGGGCCGCCTGCCGGGTGTCGTCGGCGATCTCCAGGCGATAGGCGTCGACGGCGATGTCCTGCGTCGCAGAGGCGAAGGCGACGATGACGGCGATGGCGATCAACCATGACAGGTGCTTTTGTGGGTCGCAGAAACCCATGCCGATCAGGCCAAGGATCACCAGGGCCTGGGAGAGCACCAGCCACGAACGGCGACGCCCCAGTTTGCCCAGCAAGGGCAGGCGCCATTGGTCGAGCAGTGGCGACCAGACCCATTTAAAGGCATACGCCAGGCCGATCAGGCTCGCGTAGCCAATGGTTTCGCGGGCGACGCCGGCTTCGCGCAACCAGACCGAAAGCGTGGAAAACACCAGCATGTATGGCAAGCCGGCGGCGAAGCCAAGCAGCAACAGCACGAGCGTCGAAGGGCTGGCATAGGCGGCGAGGGCGGCGCGCCAGGTTTTACGGGGCATGGGCTGGAGTCTGCCTCAAAAATTGCGAAAACAAAGCGCGCACTCTAACCGCTGTGCTCTACCGGGCGCCAGCCATGGCGCTGAATATCAACACGATTGTTCAGGACACTGATCCCTTCCAGGCGCAGGCGGGCGCGCTGTTCATCGCCTGAGGCGCTGCCCGCCGGCAGGCTGATCCGACCGCCGGCAGCCAAGACCCGGTGCCAGGGCAGCTTGGTGTCGTTCGGCAACTGGCTGAGGGTTCGCCCGACCCAGCGCGCCGCGCGGCCCAGGCCGGCCATTTCAGCGAGTTGGCCATAGGTGACCACCTTGCCCGCTGGCACTTGTGCCAGGGTCAGGTAAAGGGTGGTGCGGCGGATTTGGGCGGCGTTCTCGGTGCCCGCTGGGGTGTCAGTCACGTAGAGGGTTCCTGAGTGGGTGTCCGTCTGTAGATTAATTCCTACAGGACTGGTTGAAAAATGAACTCATCAGTCCTACACAGGTCATTCCTTGCTGAGGTGTCATCCTGGGGGATAATGCCGCCTTTTCACCGTAAACTTGAGCCCTTTATCGCTTATGTTGTCTAGAACCCTGCTATGCCTGGCTGTGGCCAGCGCCTCCATGCCCTTGCTTGCCGACACTGTCTGGTTGAAGAATGGGGACAAACTCAGTGGCAAGATTACCGTTTTCGATGGCGGCAAGTTGCTGATCCAGACCGATTACGCCGGTGCGATTCCCATCGACTGGAAACAGGTCAAGACCCTGGAGAGTGACCAGCAGCTCCTGGTCAAGCAGGATGCCTACACCGGCGAGAAGGCCAAAGCGTTGCAGGCGGCCGAGGATGGCAAGGTCACCTTGGCCAACGGTGATGCGCCCAAGACCGTTGAGCTGGCCAGTATCCAGCAGATCCTCAAACCCAAACCGGTGGTCGAGGACCTGGTGTGGAAGGGCAATATCGATGCCGCGCTGGATTATCAGCGTGCGGAAAAAGACACCGACGATTACGACGTCGATTTCAAGACCTCGGCGCGCCACGGCAGATGGCGGCACACCGCCGAAGGCGAATACAACCGTGAATTCCAGGATGATGTGGTTTCCGCCGATAACTGGCGCCTGGAGTATTCCCTCGACCGGTTCATCACCGACAAGTGGTTCTGGCAAGGCCGCTTGAACTACAAGCGTGACAAAGTCGAAGACCTGGCGCGCCAGCGCGTGGTGGGTACCGGTCCGGGCTACCAGTTCTGGGATGACGAGTTGGGGGCTTTCTCGTTGGGCTCTCTGCTCAACCGCACCGACTATGAATACCGCGACGGTGGAACGGACAACTTCTATTCCGTGGCCATGAAGTGGGACTACAACCGCTACCTGATTGGCAAGCGCGTCGAGTTCTTCACCAACGGCGAAGTGGGCAAGCCGCTGTCCGGCGTGGCGGACTACGCCTATGACGCCGAGATGGGGCTGCGCTACAAGGTCACCGACTGGGCGTCGCTCAATCTCAAGGCGGAGAAGGATGTCATCGAGGGCACCGAAGACAGCGACTTGAGCAAGACGCGTTATACGGCCGGGTTTGGCGTGACCTGGTAACCCCAGGCTAACCACAAACCAATGTGGGAGCGGGCTTGCTCGCGAAAGTGGTGTGTCAGTCAACGAACATGTTGCTGATTCACCGCTTTCGCGAGCAAGCCCGCTCCCACATTATTTTTTGTGCCTGCAAAACTGACAGGCACAAAAAAAGCCCCGCTTTTGAGGGCGGGGCCTTTTACTAAAGCAAGGACAAGTTAGATAACTTGAACTTCTTCAGCTTGCATGCCTTTCTGACCGCGGGTAGCGATGAAAGAAACCTGTTGGCCTTCTTTCAGGCTTTTGAAGCCGTCGGATTGGATAGCTTTGAAGTGAACGAACAGGTCGTCACCGGATTGTGGGGTGATGAAGCCGAAGCCTTTTTCATCGTTGAACCACTTAACGGTACCGGTTTGGCGATTAGACATGGTGTAACTCCTTGAACAAAGATAACTGCGACTCAGGAAGAACCCTGGCCGAGACTGAGTGCAAAGAGCAGGAAAAATTCTTGTAGATGGTTGGATCGAAATTCAACATATCGTGTAGAGATTCTCAGTGACACAAGCAACACAGTGGCGCCACCTTAACCCTTTTTCCAGAATGTGCCAATGGTCTTTGCGAAGGTTTCTCTTATTTGGTGACTGACGGCGCTGGCGATGGCCGGCAGGACCCGGAAATCAAGGTGGATCGGCGAGATTTGCGCGCCGTGCTTTGAACCCTGCCCCGCGCCCCGGTAAGATGCCGGACGTATTTTTTCCACCTCGCTATTTCAGGAAACCGCCATGAGCATCAAATCGGACAAGTGGATTCGCCGCATGGCGCAAGAGCACGGCATGATCGAGCCCTTCGTCGAACGCCAGATGCGTGGCGAAGGCGCCGACCGGCTGATCTCCTTCGGTGTCTCCAGCTACGGCTACGACGTGCGCTGCGCCGACGAATTCAAGGTGTTCACCAATATCAATTCGGCTACCGTCGACCCGAAGAACTTCGACGAGAAGAGCTTCGTCGACGTCAAGAGCGACGTTTGCATCATCCCGCCGAACTCCTTCGCCCTGGCCCGCACCGTCGAGTACTTCCGCATTCCGCGCAACGTACTGACCATCTGCCTGGGCAAGAGCACCTATGCCCGTTGCGGCATCATCGTCAACGTCACGCCGCTGGAACCCGAGTGGGAAGGTCACGTGACCCTGGAATTTTCCAACACTACAACCCTGCCGGCGAAGATCTACGCCAACGAGGGTGTGGCGCAGATGCTGTTCCTGGAATCCGATGAAGAGTGTGAAGTTTCCTACAAGGATCGTGGCGGCAAGTACCAGGGCCAGCGCGGTGTGACGCTACCGCGTACCTGAATCTGACGAACTGTTGGAATTCCTGGGCGGGCAGACACTCTATTGCGTGTACTGCCCGTTTTTGCGTCAGCGCAACGGGCTTCGCCCAGGAGTTGCTCTATGAAGATCGATCCGCGAATCAGTGCCGAACTGGCAAGGCTTGAGCCCAACCAGATCGGCGTCATGGCCTGGTCGTTGCTGGCCCATCCTGTCGAAGCGGCGGGTGGCATCCCCGGCCAACCCGATCCTGACTCCCCCAACGAACAGCCTACCGAACCGGGCGAACCTACCCTGCCGGACGAGCCGCCTCCTGCGCCTGTTGCCTGATGAACCATGGCCCGTGTCCTGTTTTTTTCAGGCCACGGGCCATATTTCGTTATAGGTACTGAATCACTGATTTGTGAAGTTGTTGGATGTCGCCATGCCTGCCGTGTGCGTCCTGGAAGTCCTTCTCCAGTGACGACCATGGCGGGATGCGAAAGGTCTTATGCAAGGTATCGTGGCGAGCGTGCTTTTGTGGCGAGGGGATTTATCCCCGCTGGGCTGCGCAGCAGCCCCCAAAACCAGGCAACTCGGTGTGCCAGGAAGATTGAGTTGACTGCTTTAGGGCCGCTGCGCGCCCCAGCGGGGATAAATCCCCTCGCCACAGGGCCTTGTTCCCTGCGCGACAGCGCAGCGTCGAAGACGCGGCGGGGGCTCCCTCGCCACAAAAGCAGCGCCTGGCGCCGAATGCCAGTCAGTTAAGCAGCAAACCTGTGGGAGCAAAGCTTGCTCGCGATTGCGGTAAGCCAGCCGACTAAGATATTGGCGACTCTGCCGCTATCGCGAGCAAGCTTTGCTCCCACAGGATTTATGCCGTTTGTTCCTAACTGACAGGCATTGGCGCCAGGCGCTGCTTTTCAGGGGAGTCCGGAATTTATTTCAGGTTGCCACTGAGAAACTGCTTGAGCCGTTCGCTGGTGGGATTGCCCAATACGTCTTCCGGCCTGCCTTCTTCTTCCACCAGGCCCTGGTGCAGGAACAGCACCTGGTTCGAGACTTTGCGGGCGAAGCTCATTTCGTGGGTCACCATGATCATGGTCCGGCCTTCCTCAGCCAGGCCCTGGATCACCTTCAGCACTTCGCCCACCAGCTCCGGGTCCAGGGCCGAGGTGGGTTCGTCGAACAGCATCACCTCCGGCTCCATCGCCAGGGCGCGGGCAATGGCCACGCGCTGTTGCTGGCCGCCGGAGAGGAACGCCGGGTATTGCTCGGCGACGCGTGCCGGCAAGCCGACCTTGTCGAGGTAACGACGGGCGCGGTCATCCGCTTCCTGCTTGCTCACCCCCAACACCCGGCGCGGCGCCATGGTGATGTTCTCCAGCACGCTCATGTGGCTCCACAGGTTGAAGTGCTGGAACACCATGGCCAGGCGCGTGCGCAGGCGTTGCAGTTCGTCGGCGTCGGCCACGTGCATGCCGTGGCGGTCCTTGATCATCCGGATCGGCTGGCCGTCCAGGCTCATGGCGCCGTCGTTGGGTTGTTCCAGGAAGTTGATGCAGCGCAGAAAGGTACTTTTACCCGAGCCGCTGGCGCCGATGAGGCTGATGACGTCGCCGGTCTTGGCCTTGAGCGAAACGCCCTTGAGCACTTCATGTTCGCCATAGCTTTTGTGCAGGCCTTCGATGGTCAGTTTGTACATGGAGCATGCATCCTCAAGGCGAAAGTAGGTAGCCGCTGCGGTAGGCTTCGGTGCCGGCGACATGGGAGATCACCATGCCGGCCGTGGCCATGCGGCGCAGCGAACGGGCGTACAGCAGCCCGGCGTTACGGCAATGAACGGGGGTGACGGTGTCGTTGACCGGGTCGATGACTTCCGCGATCAGTTGCCCCGCCTCCAGGTATTCGCCGGGCAGCGCGCTGTAGACCAGCAACCCACCCACGGGCGTCGCCACCGGCTCGACCGCGGCCAGCGGCGTGGCCGGGTAGGGCAGTTCGGGCATGGGCGTCGGTTCGCCGTCGATGGCGCCGAAACGGATCAGGTATTGGATCAAGGCCTGGCAGTCGAGGCTCGCCAGCCCGTGGTTGACGTCACCCTGACCACGCAATTCCACAGTGACCGAAAAACTGCCCAGGGGAATCTCGAAGCGTTCGCCGAAGCGTTCCTTGAGTTGCCACCAGAGCAGGGTGAAGCATTCGTCGAACGATTGGCCGCCCGAATCGGTCGCCAGCAGGCTGGCCTCGGCACCGATGTAGCGGGCCAGCGGCTCGACCTGTGGCCAGGCTTCGGGCGTGGTGTAGAGGTGGGCCACGGCTTCGAAGTCGCAATGCAGGTCCAGCACCATGTCGGCGTCGCAGGCCAGCCGCTGCAGGGCCAGGCGCAGGGATTGCAATTGCGTGCCTGGGGTCTGTCGGGCGAGGGCATCGCGCAGGCTGGTACGGATCAGCATCAGGTTGTGCTGCGGATCGTCGGTGAGCAGGTCCTGGATTTCGTTGCCGATCTCTTCGCTCAGGTCGACGAAGCGGCGGTTGAAGTTCTGCCCGCTCTCGGTTTCGTAGCGGCCCAGGGGCACGTCCATCAGCACTTGTTCGAGGCCGATGGGGTTGGCGACGGGCACCAGCACGATCTCGTGCCGCAGGTGGCCCGACGCTTCGAGTTCGGCCAGGCGCTGCTTGAGATGCCAGGCGACCAGCATGCCCGGCAGTTCATCGGCGTGCAGGGACGCCTGGATATAGATTTTGCCGACGGCTTTTTCCGGGCCGAAGTGGAAGCTGTGGATCTTGCGTGCGGTCCCCGGTACCGGGGCCAGCAGGTCATGGATCTGGTGGCGCATGTGCGTGTGTGTCCTGGAACAAAAGCCCTAGTGGGTCGGCCCGAGAAAGGCCAGCCAGCGGCGTTCGGCGAGGCGGAAGAGGCCCACCAGTGCAAAGGTGACGGTCAGGTAGATCAACGCGGCGATCCCGAACGACTGGAACGTCAGGAACGTCGCCGAGTTGGCATCCCGGGCGACTTTCAGCACGTCTGGAACGGTAGCGGTGAATGCCACGGTCGTCGAGTGCAGCATCAAGATGACTTCGTTGCTGTAATACGGCAGCGAGCGGCGCAGCGCCGACGGCATGATCACGTAGGTGTACAGCTTCCAACCGGTCAGGCCGTAGGCCTTGGCTGCTTCCACTTCGCCATGGTTCATGCTGCGAATCGCCCCGGCGAAAATTTCCGTGGTGTAGGCGCAGGTGTTCAAGGCGAAGGCGAGGATCGTGCAGTTCATCGCATCGCGAAAGAAGCTGTCGAGCATGGGTTGGGCGCGCACCGCCGCGATGCTGTAGATGCCGGTGTAGCAGATCAGCAGTTGGATATAGAGCGGTGTGCCCCGGAACAGATAGGTGTAGAACTGCACCGGCCAGCGGACGTAGAACTTGGGTGAAACCCGGGCGATGGACAGCGGGATCGACACCACGAAACCGATCAGCAGCGAGGCGCTGAGCAGCCATAGGGTCATCGCCAGGCCCGTGACGTTGACGCCATCGCTGTAAAGGAATGGCCGCCAGTACTCTTGCAGAAGTTCGATCATCGCACCGCCTCCCGGGCGCCGGCGGCGTAACGGCGTTCAAGCCAGCGCAGGATGACGTTGGACGCGCTGGTGATCAGCAAATAGATCAATGCCGCCAGTACCAGGAAGTAAAACAATTGGTAGGTGCTCTTGCCCGCATCCTGGGCCGCCTTGACCAGGTCGGCCAGGCCGATGATCGACACCAGCGCGGTGGCCTTGAGCATCACCATCCAGTTGTTGCCGATACCCGGCAGGGCGAAGCGCATCATTTGTGGAAACACCACGAAGCGAAAGCGCTGGCCACGCTTGAGGCCGTAGGCCGTGGCGGCTTCGACCTGGCCCCGGGGGACCGAGAGGATCGCGCCGCGAAAGGTTTCGGTGAAGTACGCGCCATAGATGAAGCCCAGGGTGATCACCCCGGCGCCGAATGGGTTGATCTCGATGTATTCCCATTCCATGAAGTCGGTAAACGAGGTCAGCCAGGTTTGCAGGCTGTAGAAGATCAGCAGCATCAGCACCAGGTCCGGCACGCCGCGGATCAGCGTGGTGTAGAGCAGGGCAGGGATTCGCAGCAGTTTGACGCTGGACAGCTTGGCGCTGGCGCCCAACAGGCCGAGCAAGACGCTCAACAGCAGGGACAGGGCCGACAGCTTGATGGTCATCCAGGTGCCTTGCATCAGCAGCGGGCCAAAGCCCTGCAGGCTGAAGGCAGAGAGCCCCAGATTTTGTAGGAGTTGTTCGAACATGGAAGAAAGCCTTTGGCAGGAGAAAAGCGCCCATCCGAGACCGGATGGGCGCAGCGCATTATTTGCCGCTGTACAGATTCAGATCGCCAAAGTGTTTTTTCTGGATCTCGGCGTACTTGCCGTCGTCGTGTAACGCTTTGATACCTTTATCCAAAAGTGCCTTCAGCTCACTGTTACCTTTCTTGATACCGATGGCGGTCTTGGATGGCAGCAGTTCGCTGTCCACCGGCTTGCTGACTTCGTAGCCTTCACCTTTTGGCGACTTCAGGAAGCCCAGCTCTGCCTGCAGCATGTCCTGGATCGCCGCGTCGAGGCGGCCGGAGGTCAGGTCGGCATAAACCTGGTCCTGGTTCTGGTAGGCCTGGGTCTTGACGCCAGCCTTGTCCAGCACGGCCTTGGCATAGGCTTCCTGGATGGTGCCTTGCTCGTAGCCGACGGTCTTGCCTTTGAGCGAGGCAACGTCTTCGCTCAGGCCCGAGCCCTTCTTGAATACATAGGCGGTTGGGCCGGAGAACAGCTCGCTGGAGAAGTCGATGGCTTTTTCACGGGCCGGGGTAACGGTCATGGAGGAGATCACGCCGTCGAATTTATTGGCCTTGAGGCCCGGGATCATGCCGTCGAAATCGCTTTCGACCCATTTGCATTTGACCTTCAGCTCTTCGCAGATCGCATTGCCCAGATCGATGTCGAAACCGACCAGGCTGCCGTCGGCGGCCTTGGACTCAAACGGGGCGTAGGAAGGGTCGACACCAAAACGCAGTTCCTTGTATTCCTTGGCCGTGGCGACGCCAGCAGCCATGCACAACGCCAGTGCAGAAAGGGTCAGCAGTGCTTTTTTCATTATTCAATCCCTAAAACCAATATGAGCGCTTGTGGCGCGTAAGTATTGTTACCGGTGAAGGCGAGAACGGTATGACGGCATAAAGGTAGCAATTTCCGAACCAGAGTGCCGAACAAGTGTTTTAAAAGCTTCGGCGGCAGGCAGCGGAATGCGATGGTGCGCGGGGATGAGCGTACATCAAAAGCTGCACCAGGATAGAGCAGGCTCTACTGGGCAAAGCCCATGTGGCGAGGGGATTGTCGGGCTGCATAGCGACCCTGAAACCAGGCATCACGATATTCAGGCGAGTTGGAGCTGTAGGCGCTGTAGGAGCTGACGAGTGCAACGAGGCTGCGATCTTTCCCCTGACGCTTGAATCTCAAGCGAAAGATCAAAAGATCAAAAGATCGCAGCCTTCGGCAGCTCCTACAGGGCAATGAACAGCCTGTTGTTATTTACCGGGCACCAGGGTCAACCGCGTCTTGCCATAGCCGCGATCGAAATTCTGCGATTGCAACGGCAAGCTCTGGTACTGCCCCTTGATCCACGGATCGATGCCATTGGCATAGTTCGGGCTGACCGGGTTGCCGGACTGTCCGGCGCCATCCTGGATCATCAACGGTTCAGGCTGGCCGAAGTCGACGATAAAGCGCATGGCTGGCGCCAGGGTGGTGTTGAAATCCTGCCCCCCAGCGAACGCTGCGGTGTTGAGCGTGCTGGCGTCGCCACCGGCCGGCAGCGGGCCGCGTACGATGTGGCCGTTGCTATTCTTCCACGCGTAGCGATGCAACTGGCCCCACTGCCAAGCCTTGTGGTCACCGCCCAACTGGCTTTCACCGGCGCTGATGGTGGCGGCCAGGCTGCGGGCGAGGATGACGGCCTTGTCTTCTTTCTGAGGTGTGCGCACATCGTCCCAGAACGGGCTGTCTTCACGCCCCAGCAGATGATCGGCCTGGGCCGAGTAGGACAATTGGCCGTTGGCAACCAGCGCCTGCCACGCCGGGCTGCTGTCCGGGCCCAGCTCGTCGAGGAAAATCTGCTTCATGCTTTCCTGCAGGAACAGCTCATAGATCGCCGCGTCGGTGGAGGTCGGGCTGAGCCGGCCATCGAATGCCATCAAGCGGGTATAGGCCTCGTGGGCCTTGGCCCGGTCAGCCATCGGCAGGGCTTCGATCGCCTGTTTGAGCGGCTGGGCCATGCCCGGTGCCTCGAAAACTTTCTTGAGCTTGGCCGCGAAGGTCGTGCCCTGGTCGTATTGCATGGCGGTCAGGCTGCGGGTGTCGTGCTTGCCCGCGCCGGCCAGTTCGGCCATGCGTTCGCCACGCTCCGGTGCGGCCCAGGAGTTGGACAACTGCATGCCATAGCCGTGGGGAATGACCCGTTGGTTGGCCGTGCCAAGCCAGCCCTGGGCCGGGTCCTGATCGTAGGGGTGCAGCATGGGGTCGGCGTAACCGTCCCAATCGTAGCGACCGTCCCAGCCCGGCGACGGCAACAGGCCTTCGCCTTCACGGCGGTTTGGATAGCGACCGGTGACTTGCCAACCGATATGGCTGGCGTCGGCAAATACCAGGTTCACGGCCATGGCGCGGATTTCCCGGCTGGCGTCGGAGGCTTTCTCGACGTTCTGTGCCCGGGACAGGTCGAAGAAGGCATCCAGGGTCTTGTCGTCGCTGAAGCTTGGCGTCTGCAAGGCCAGGCCAAAGCCGTTGGCCATGGCTGGGCCCTGGGCGCTGTTGAGCAGCGGGCCGTGGCGGGTCTCGAACACCGCTTCACGAATCGGCCGCTGGCCTTTGATGAAATAGGTTTCGTTGCGCACGATTGCCGGCTGCCATTTGCCGTTGACTTCATAGGACAGGCTGTTGCCCTGGCGGCGGATTTTTTCCAGGAACAGGTCCTGGTTGTCCCCCAGTACGCTGGTCATGCTCCAGGCCACTTTGCCGTTGAACCCGGCCAGGATCATCGGGATGCCCGCCACGGAAATCCCGGCCGCCTGGTACTTGGGCGCGCGGATCTGTACGGGGCTCCACAGCCCCGGCATGCCCAGCGGCCCATGGCTGTCGCTGGCCAGCAGGCTCTTGCCGCTGCGGCTGCGTTGCGGCGCGATGGCCCAGTTGCTCGAAGACGCCGCGCTCAAAAGGTTCAGCTCGGCCAACTGGCGGGTGGCCTTGCTGATCTCGTTCAGGCCCGGAATCTGGCCGTTGAGCCGCAAGCCCTGGAGTTTGTCGGCCTCGGCCACGGGCAGTGGTTCGTCTGGATAGGACGGGTTCAGCCAGGCGAGTTTGTCGTTGGTGACGGTCTGGGCCAGTACCAGGCTGGCGATTTCTTCCGGCAGGTTGGCCGACTGGCTGAAATTCAGCAGGCAGAACATCAGCGCCGAGTCTTCCGGTTTCCAGTATTCGGGTTTGTAACCGGTGGCGGCCAGGTCCGACGGCAACTTGTCGCGGTAGCGGAACAGGTAGGCGTTGACGCCGCGGGCATAGACTTCGAAGAAGCGCTTGAGTCGTGGCGAAGACGCCTTGTACAGCTCGTCGGCGTTTTTCTTCAGGTTGACGGCGCGCATGTAGCGGTCGACGTCCAGCCGTTCGGCGCCGGACATCTCTGCCAGCCGCCCCTGGGCCAGCAGGCGCAGGGTGACCATCTGGGTGATGCGATCGCTGGCGTGGACGTAGCCGAGGGTGAACAGGGCGTCATGGAAGCTGTTGCTTTCGATCAGCGGCATGCCCGTGGCATTGCGCCGGACCGAGACGTTCTGCGCCAGCCCCTTGAGCGGCTGCACGCCGGAAGTCGGCGGGACAGTGTCCTGGGCATTCCAGGTCTGGCATCCGCTCAAACCGAGCACACTGGCCACTGCGGCGGCAACGCCGAGCCGGGGAATAAGGGAAATAGAGGCTGGCGAGGCCATGGCAAAGCTCCTGCGGGAGGGGGGTGGCACCAATAAAGGCGCTACGTTAGTGAGCAGGCGGGGGCCGCGCAAGCGGGGGCGAGGGTTATTTGTTGATTTGGCGATGAAACCCCGGTTTACGGGGGCAGCCTACCCAAAGACTTGCCTGAAAGAAGCCCAGATGCTCAAAGTGGAGGGGGACCCAATGACTGAACAAGAGAAAACCGGCATGGAGCTACAACACAACGCAGCGCTGATCCTCATCGATCAACAAAAAGGCATCCTGCATCCCAGGCTCGGCCCTCGCAACAATCCCGAGGCAGAGCTGCGCATGCTGGAGCTACTGGCTTTATGGCGACACACGGCGCGACCGGTGATTCACGTCCACCACTTGTCCCGCTCGCCGGACTCGGTGTTCTGGCCGGGGCAGTCGGGCGTGGAGGTCCAGCCACGGTTCGAGCCGCTGGCGGGGGAATGGCGGGTGCAAAAACAGGTGCCGGATGCGTTCAGTGGCACGCGCCTGGAGGAAGACCTGCGCAGGGCGGGCGTCGGGCAACTGGTGATCGTCGGCGTGGCGACGAACAACTCGGTGGAGTCCACGGCGCGTACGGCCGGCAACCTGGGATTCGACACGTGGGTGGCCGAGGATGCCTGCTTTACCTTCGACAAGGCCGATTACTTCGGCAACGCCCGTTCGGCTGCCGAGGTGCATGCCATGTCCCTGGGCAACTTGCATGGCGAGTATGCGACGGTGGTGGGTGTGGAGCGGATTCTGCAGGCGGGCTGACAGACAGGTGCTGAATGTGCCGGCCTCATCGCGAGCAGGCTCGCTCCCACATTGATTCTGCGGCGATCAGTAAATATCGCTTCGGCGCAATCCTCCCTGTGGGAGCGGGCTTGCTCGCGATGAGGGAGTGTCAGGTTAGTCAATGTCAGCTGACCCACCGCATTCGCGAGCAAGCCCGCTCCCACACCGGTTCCGCGGCGACCGTTAGATATCGCTTCGGCGCATTTCCTTGTGGGAGCGAGCTTGCTCCGGGCGGCGATCCGACGATGACGGTCTAACAGGCGAAAAAGTTTTTCGCCCGGACCCTCAAGCCCCGTGGCACTTCTTGAATTTCTTGCCATTGCCGCATGGGCAAGGGTCGTTGCGGCCGACATCCTTCAGGGCGTTGCGCACCGGTTCCTGGTGGGCGTGGCCGCAGTTCGGACCGTGGACATGGCCGTGGTCATGATCGTGATCGTGATGATGGTCGTGATCGTGGTTGCAATCAGGGCCATGGACGTGGGGTTGTTGGGTCATCGAGGTTACTCCGCAATAAAATCGGCGGCGATTATCACGCCATTGCGTTCCAGGTGCACGTAGTCGGCGATGAATAATCCGGTTTCCAGCTCACCTTCCAGACGATAGGGGATCTGTTCCCGGGGTTTTTCCAGCAACTTCACCACATCCCGCACCTGCGGCCACAGGTTGGTGCGGATCGGCACTTTGAAATAGGCGCTGTGCCGGGGGCGCACGGTGAACCAGTGTTCATGCTCACCTTCGGTCAGCAACAGGTCGCCCAGGTGGATGCGGTAGGTCAGGCCGCGAACGGTCAGGTCGCTGTCGCCGGGGTTGTCGACGCGAAAGTGCAGCGTGAACTTCTGCTCCAGCAGTCGGGCCCGCACCACCTCGACCTTGACCAGATGCACCTGTGGTTCAGGCGCTTGCTCACCTCGCCAGGACGCGCAGCCGCCGAGCCCGACGAGCAGCAGCAGGCAGGTGATGCGTAGCAAGAATGATGGAGCGGTCATGTCCGTGCCTCTGGTTTACCCCCAGTCTAGCCCTCTGGGCCGATGGATGAGCGTCGGACATTGGCGAAATCAACGATTGAAGTAGCCGGCGCAGCACTTCTTGAATTTATGCCCGCTGCCGCACGGGCAGCCGTCGTTGCGGCCCGTCTTGACCGGCACCGTTGGGTCGATGAAGTACCAGTGCCCGGTGTTCTGCACGAACGAGGACTGTTCACGGTGGCTATGCTCGCCCTGGCCGTCGTGCCAGCGTGCCGTGAACGTGACAAAGGCGTGTTCCGGTTGACCGCCGAACACTTCGCTGCTTTCCACGTCCAGCCCCAACCACGTGCTGTTGGCGCTCCATTCGCTGATCGACTGGCGATCAAGGCCTTGCTGCTGGGCGGGCAGGGTGGTGGCGACCAGATAATCCACCAGGCCCAACACATAGGCGCTATAGCGCGAGCGCATCAAGGCTTCGGCGCAGGGCGCCGGGTGACCGTCGTGGTAGTGGCCGCAGCAGGCGTCCAGTGAGTTGCCACTGCCGCAGGGGCAAATGGGTGTGTGCGGGCTTGTGTTCACGGTTACCACCAATATTTTCCAAAATTTTCCGGGTTGGCCCAAAAGCGCGAGTTGAGCCAGTCGGGGACTTGTTTGTATTCAAGCAGATCGTAGGTGAACAGGGTCAACACCTGATCTTCGCGCTGGAATCGTTCGCTGGCTTGCAGGGCCAGGGAAAAAAAGTCCGTCTCTTGCCAGCCGCAGGCGTTGAGGTCTGCCAGCACGGCGATGCGGCTTGCGTTCAGATTGCGAATGCCGCCCAACAGGTTCAGACCGTCGCGCTTGGGCAAATGCTCCAGGCAATCGAGCGCCAGGGCCAGGTCAAAACGCCGCGCCGCCACGTCCGCCGGCAGCGCGCCGGGGCCGGCGTGGATCACTTCGGTGTCGGGGTGGGCCTGCTGGAATGCTTCGAGTGCGGGAAAGTCGCTGGCACCGATCAGCAGCAGTGTTTGCGGGGCATAACGGTCAAGCACGGCCGCCAGGGCTTGCTGGGGCGTACGCGAAGAAATGGCAACGGTCATCGAAGTTCCTCAGTCAGAACCACCACGATAGCCTGCCCGGACATCGTGGCCTAGAGCGGTTTGTCCAAGAATGTGCGCAAACGTCGCAAACACGGGGCGAAAACCCGCGATTGCTCAGGCTGGCGCGGATTCGAAGACGGGTCTTTACTCCCCTGAATCGGCGCAAGGCCGATCTCTCAAGGAGAAACCCGATGAGCATAGTTCGGACAGCGTTACCCCTGGTTCTGCTAACCAGTGTGTTGACTGGTTGTGCAGGTTTGCAGAAAACCGACTGGCCGACCTGTGCAGCAGTCGGCGGTGCGATCGGTGCGGGATTAGGCGCCATAGAAAGTACTTCTTGGGCGGGCGGCGGCGCGCTGTACGTTGGCGGCATGGCGGCAGCTTATTGCTGGGTGCACGGCGATGGCGACGAAGATGGCGATGGCGTGCCGGACAGCCGCGACAAGTGCCCGGGCACACCGAAGGGCGTGCAGGTCGATGCTGACGGCTGCCCGCCACCTGTCCCAGCGCCAGTGGTTGAAGAGGCCGTGGTGGTCAAGGAAGAAACCATCGTGATCCGCGATGTGCACTTTGAGTTCAACAAAGCCACGCTGACCCCGGCCGACAAGGATGTGCTGAGCACGGTCGCCACCCGGCTGAAACAGGAAACGTCCACCGCGCAACTGCGGGTCACCGGCCATACCGACAGTGTCGGCAGCGATGCCTATAACCAACGGTTGTCGGAGAAACGGGCCAACTCGGTGGTGCAATACCTGGTCGAAAACGGCGTACCGCGTGCCAGTTTTGTCTCGGTGTCCGGTGCCGGAGAGAGCCAGCCGGTGGCCGATAACAAGACCGCCGACGGCCGCGCGATGAACCGTCGCACGGAAATCAGGATAAACCGCTGAAACCCTTGCCATTCGCGGCTTGTAGAGTTGCGGATGCGGGTCTTTACTCCTGTGTGACCGGTATGGGCCGGTGACACAGGAGCCTTCACCATGAACGTTCTAATCAGGGCCGCCTTACCGGTACTGCTGGCGAGCAGTCTGTTGTCCGGCTGCGCCACTCACAGCGACGGTAGCGCACCTCTCAACCAACGCACCTGGCCAATCTGTAGCCTGATCGGCGGTCTCGTCGGTGGCGGGTTGGGCGCCATTGAAAGCAGCGGCTGGGCCGCCGGTGGCGCCGCGTTGGGGCTACTGGGCGGTGGCTTGATCTGCTACGCCCAGGATGGCGATGAAGATGACGACGGTGTGTTCGACCGCCGCGACCGTTGTCCCGATACCCCGGCCAATACCCCTGTCGAACATCACGGCTGTCCGATGCCGCAATACCCGGCCAGCGCGCCACCGGTCGAACCGCAGGCCCCGGCTAGCGAGGTCATCACCCTCAACGACGCCGGCAAGGTGCTGTTCGATTTCGACAAGTCCGATCTCACCGCAGAAGCTCGCAGCCAGCTCGATGGGCTGATGAGCAAACTCGGCCATGCCAATGTCGCCAGCATCCGGGTGGTGGGCCACACCGACGGTGTCGGCAGTGATGCCTATAACCAGGGGCTGTCCGAGCGTCGGGCCAGCAGCGTCGTGGAGTATTTGCTGGCGCAGGGGCTGGCCCCCGACAAACTCACCAGCGAAGGCAAAGGCGAAAGCGAGCCGGTGGCCGACAATGAGACCGACGAAGGGCGGGCGCAGAACCGTCGGGTTGAACTGCATATCCAGCGTTGAAGCGCGGGCCAGGGCTGCCGGGTCGTCGGTAAGGCGATCCGGGGCTCGGGTCAGATTAAATTTGCCTGGCCCTCTGGCTTATCCTGCGCGCAAGCCGTTACTGTGCGCGCAAAGAATAATTCCCGATCAGGGGGGCGTATGAAGGTGTTTTGGGGGCTGGGGCGCTTGCTGACCCTGCTGTTCTGGCTGGTGGTGCTGGTCAATCTGGTCGTGCCGTTCGTCCATCCGCTGCATCTGCTGGTCAATGTCGCTGGCGCGTTTTTGCTGGTGCTGCACCTGCTGGAGCTGCTGTTCTTCCGGGCCAGTTTCCGTGGCCGCCCCGCGCCTGGCCGTGATCGCCTCAGAGTGCTGCTGTTCGGCATCTTCCACCTGCAAACCCTCCCGACCGCGCCAGAGGCTTCCCATGCGTAAATTGTGTCTGCTCGCCGCACTCGTATGCCCGTGGGCTTCGGCCCAGGTGGTCCAGGTAGAAAGCCATTCGTTAATGCGCCTGCCCAACACCACCGGCACCCTGGTCCTTGAGCGACTGGACGTGGCCGACTACGGCACGCTGCTGGTGCCTTCCAATGTCACTGAACTGACCATCGACCAATTGCACCTGGGGCGTGAGGCGCGGATCGCCATCGTGCCGGCGCAGCAGGTATTGGAAATGAAAGTGGCCCAGGCTGAGCTGGCCGAGGGCAGCCAGATCACTGCACGCGGCGCACCGGGTACCTACACCAAGGCGGCGCGGCGGGGGCGTGATCTCAACCTGCAGTTCAAGGCGTTGAATGCGCCGCTGTTGTCGGTGGATGCCCGCGGTGGTGCCGGTGCGCCGGGTTTCGTCGGCCTTGACGGTGCCAATGGCCAGGCGCCGGGCTGCACCTGGGGTTCGGCCGGTCGC